>JANXLS010000293.1 GCA_025355035.1 Planctomycetota bacterium
CACATGACTACTCCCTGCAGGCCCACTTCCGATTCCGTCACCCAGCATCGTCAGGCGTCGCCAAAATTGTTGCGCGCGGCTGTAATGACACTCTCGACAACCCGCACGAAAGAGAATGACCTCGGCGGCGCCTACATCAGCAACACGCTCGCCGCAGCCGGGCATTCGATTGCGTGGTACGACGTCTTGAAAGATGACACAGCATCGATTTCAACTGCGCTCGCAGAACTTCGCGATCGCAATGATGTGGACATCATCGTGACGACAGGCGGGACGGGCATCAGTCCCATGGACGTGACGATCGATGCGGCGCGGACGCTGTTCGATCGCGAACTGACGGCGTTCGGCGTGATGTTCACGATGCTGAGCCACGAAGAGGTCGGGATGGCGTGTCTGCTCTCGCGCGCGACGGCGGGCGTCATGCGCGACAAGGTGGTCTTTTGCTTGCCGGGCAGCCCCAAGGCGTGTCGGCTGGCGATGGAGAAAATTATTCTGCCCGAAGCGGGGCATATCGTGAAACACGCTCGCGAAGCAAAGCGGTGAGTTTGTCTCTCGCAAAGGCGCAAAGAACGACAGAAGAAAGGAAAGGAAAGGAAAAATCGTCATATCTCGATTTTCGTTTTTCCTTTGCTCTTGCCGTTCTTTGCGCCCTTTGCGAGAGAAAAATGAATCAGGGTTTTGTGACGCAGTACAGATTTTTCTCGCCTCGTAAAAAGAGGTCTTTTCCGGCCAAAGCGGGGGACGCGCTGAAGACGTCGTCGAGGGTGTTTGTCGCGAGAATTTCGGGTGTCGTGTGGTGCTTGATGACGAGCGTTGCGCCTTCGCGCGACGTGATGTAGATGCGTCCGGCGGCGCCGACCGGGGACGCGTAAATGTTGAACAATTCGGGGAGCTTAAACGGGCCGAAAACGGGTGCGCCGGTTTTGGCGGTCAGGCAGAATAAGTACGGTTGATAGTGCTTCAAGAAATAGAGTTTGTCGTCGTAGAGCAGGGGCGACGGGACGTAAGGTGTGTCGCGGTTGCGTGTCCATAAAACATGGTCGCCGCCTGTGAGATCGCCTTCCGCGCCGTCGAGCTTGATCGCCAGCATCGCGCGTTTTTCGTAACTGCTTCCTGCGTACAATATGCCATCAGAGGTGACGGGCGATGCGACGACGTTCGTCGACATGCCCCCGCATTCCCAGATGACTTTTCCGGTTTCGAGATCGTAGCCTCGGATGCGGTTTGTCGCGCTGACAATGACCTGCATCCGGCCGTTGACTTCGGTGACGATCGGCGTGGACCATGACGTGACTTCGTTACGTTCAGTGCGCCAGCGTTCCTTGCCAGTTAGTTTGTCGAGCGCGACGAGAAACGAAGGGCCTTCGTGGTCCCAATTAATCAGCAGCGTATTGCCGTAGAGTGTGGGTGAATTACCTTCGCCGTGGCCATGCAACGTGTGCTTCTTGCCGAAGTCGGTCTTCCATTTCACGTCGCCGTTCATGTCGAGACAGTACAAGCCGGCTGAACCAAAGTACGCGTAGACATGGGTGCCATCAGTGACGTGCGAATCGGACGCGAAACTGGCGGTCTGGTGAGCGGTTTCGTGCGGGACATCTTTCAATACGAGCGTGTTCCACAGAATCTTTCCGTCGATGCGATTGATGGCGAGGACGCGGTATTCCTGGCGATTGACCGTCGCGACATTGTCGTGGGCGCCGGGACGAATGCCGACGGGCGGGGGCAAGGGTTCGCCGAACGCGATGGCCGTTGTCAGGAAAATGCGATCGCCCCAAACGATCGGCGACGAGTGGCCACGCCCGGGAATTTCTATTTTCCAACGGATATTTTTCGTCTCACTCCATTCGGTGGGCGGGTCGGCGAAGGGTGCGACACCGGTGCTGAGCGGCCCGCGCCATTGAGCCCATTCGTGTGACGCGTCGTCGCTGGTCCAAGCGCACGATACGAGGAGTATGCTAAATACAAATGGAAGCGATGAAGGTGCGAGCATGGCAAGCGACTCCGGGAAATTTCCGACTCGTGCATTTTCGTCCGCGTTTGATTTTGTAAACAAGCATTTATGTAAATTGATTGTAACGACACGGCGGTGTAACCTAGGTACTATTCTTTCATCTTGGCCCAAAACAGGAATCATACCTATGCCGGTAATGTCTGTTATTCTTGTCATCGTGGGTTGCTGTTTGGCTGGATTGCTCGTGACGGCGTTGAGTCTGAAGTTTATCGTTTGGTCGTTGAATGGACTGTTCTTCGGGACTGATCCGAGCACGGGAATTCCGGCGTTGACATTTTTGCGCAGCGTAGCGATTAATTTCATCACGTTCGGAATTATCGCCGCCGTCGGTTACGGGGTGTCGGTGTGGCTTAATTGGATACCGCGCGCGGACTCGTTCCGGTTGGCGGTTTCGATAGAGTGGTACGTCACGCTTGGGAGTTATTTGTTTTCAATCGTGATGTTCTGGAAGATGCTCCCGACGACTTTGTGGCGAGCGATTATTATTGCAACGATTGATTGGATGATGTTGTTTCTGCTCGGTGGCGTGGCGTTCATGGTGATGATGATGATTGCGTATTCGGGACATTCGACTGGGCGGTAACGGTAAAACTCGAGGGAAATTTCATGCGTACATTTCGGATCATTACTCTGGTCGTTTGTGTCCTTCTGATTCAATCCGCGCGCGCGGAGAGCTGGAACAATCCGCCGGCGAAATTACCGCCAAACGTGCAGCATCTGACGTTCAAAAGCGCGTCAATGAATGTCGATGTCGGCTACTGCATATACCTGCCCCCGGACTATGAAAAGGACACGACGAAGCGTTACCCGGTGATCTATTTCTTGCACGGACGTGGCGGTACGGAGTCCGGGAATTTCTTTATCGATGACATGCTCGACAAGGCGATCAAAGCGGGAACGATTCCGCCGGTGATTTATGTTCACGCGATGGCCGGACGGAACAGCGGTTACGTCGATTCGGTCGATGGCAAAATAATGGGGCAATCGGTGATCGTGAAAGAGCTGATTCCGCACATCGATGCGACGTACCGAACGATTGCTTCGCGTTCGGGCCGGGCGATTGAAGGCTTTTCAAAAGGTGGGCAAGGCGCCCTGCTGATCGCGTTCAAGTTACCGGAGATGTTCAGTTCGGTAATCGTGTACGGCGCGGGTTTGGCGAACGGCGTGGAACTTAAGAAGGAATTGCCTGCCGTTTTCAAGGAGATGCACAATGACGACATTCAGCAATTCGATGACACCTCCGCATGGGCTTTCGTCAAAAAGAACGCCGACACGATCCGGGCGACACTGCCGATCGGGCTTGCGCTGGGGTCGAAGGATCAGCATCTTAAACGCAATCAACACATGCACGCAGTCTTGGACGAACTGAAAATCGCGCACGATTACACGGAACTGGAAGGCGTTGGCCATGACACGAAGAAGGTATACGAATTGGTTGGCGTAAAAGGATTTCAGTTTCACGCGAAATATTTCGAGGGCGGGGAGAAGGCTGCGGGCATCAAATAATCGAGAGAATCGCACACACTCAGTATGGATGCGAGCTCGTCAACATCGTTGCGCTCACATCCATTTCATCCCAATTTGGTACGTCGCCATCGCCGCTAAATAGGCCAGAGCGGTCATGTAGGTGAAGGAGAAGAGCGGCCACCACCAGGAATTCGTTTCGCGCTTGATTGTGGCCAGCGTTGCGGCGCATTGGCTGCAGAGAGCGAAGAAGACCATGATGGAGAGTGCGACGGGGATGTTGAAGAGTTTGCGGTGCGGTTCGGTTGGAGACGAGCGGTCCCATTCGGCGTTTTGCAGCGCGGCTTGAAGGGTGGGGGATTCCTCTTTAACGTCGTCGCCTTGTCCGAAGATGGTCCCGAGCGTGGCGACTATCACTTCGCGCGCGGGGAAGGAGGCGATGGCGGCCATGGATATGCGCCAGTCCCAGCCCAACGGTTTAAATGCCGGTTCGACCGTTTTGCCCATGCGGGCGAAATAGCTGGCTTGAAGCAGTTCGGCGGCTTCTTCTGCATCGAGTTTTTCGGTCGATTCCTTCCACTGCGCTGTCGCTTCTTCGAATTCTCTTTTCTGGAACGCCGAGGCTTCGCGCAATTCGACAGCTTGGTGCCAAATGACTTGGACGCCAGGAATCTCTGAAAGCTGTTTCATCGCATCGGCGTAGTCGGCGTCGATCACGGCTTCCTCTTTTTTGCGAGTCACTTCGTCGGCTCCGGAATTGATCAGCGCAGATTTTTTGCCGTCGCGCTTTTTGTCGTAGTCTTCAGCCTGCTTGATGGCAAGCGCCAGCGAGTCGCCGGATTTGTACGTCAACGGTTTCGTTGCTTCAACGTAGCGCGAATCGGCGAACGCTTTACGGGCGAATTTCTTTTCGTCCTGCATCTTGCGACTGATTTCGTATTTCGACGTGATCTCTTTCGGATGTGGGAAATACGCCAGCGCCCAGACGACGATGTTCACGGCCAGGATGATCGTTCCGGCGCGGACGACGAAGGCCTTGCCGCGATCCAACACGCGCATCAGCACGCCGCGCCAATCGGGCATTTTGTACGATGGGAGTTCGATCAGGAAGGGCGGCGTTTCGCCTTTCAGGAGCGTCTTTTTCAACATAAACGCGACGGGCACGGCGACGATGATTCCGATGAAATACATGCAGAAGAGAGTGACTCCCTGCAAATTCAGCCAGGAGAAATAGAGGCCTTTGTTGGGAACAAAAGCGAGGATCATCAGCGTGTAGACAGGCAAACGCGCAGAGCAGCTCATTAATGGAGCGACGATGATGGTGGTCAGGCGATCGCGCCAGTTTTCAATCGTGCGAGTGGCCATAATGCCCGGGACGGCGCAGGCGAAACTCGACAACATCGGAATGAACGATTTGCCGCTGAGACCGACGCGGGAGAGCAGGCGGTCCATCAGGAACGCGGCGCGCGCCATATAGCCGCAGTCTTCCATGATCGCAATGAACAGAAAAAGCATGCAGATCTGGGGCAGGAAAACGAGAACGGCACCCACTCCTTTGATGATGCCGGTATCGATCAGGCTCTTAATGGCTCCGTCCGGCAGATACGCCGACGTGTTCTTGCCGAGTTCAGCGAAGAGGTATTTGATGCCGTCCATGAGCGGATTGGCGAGCCAGAAGATACTGACGAAAACCATGAACATCAAGACGATGAAGATCAGCGATCCGGAGAACCAATGGGTGACCCATTTGTCGATACCGTCGGACTTCGTCGCAGGCGGTTGTGCCGGGCGGATGACGGCATCTGCCAGAACCGATTTGACCCATCCGTAACGCGCGCGAACTTCTTCGGCGGGAAGGGGCTGGGTGCTCGCGCGTTTGCGGCGTTCTTCGAGCGACGTTTTGAAATCGGCTCCGAGTTTGGAGGCGAGGCGTTCTTCCGCGTGGCCGCCTTTATCGACGAGCGCTCGGAAGGCTTCGAGGTGATTGATCGTCCGGCCGAGTTTACCTGTTTGGGCATTTAGATCGACAAGCAACGTATCGATTTCGGCGTTCATTGTCGCCGGGAATTTGGGCAGGTTTCCGGAGGGCGACTTCTTTTTGTCGAGCGTCCGGAGCAGCGCGGACTTCAGTTCGTCGAGGCCCTTGCCCTTGTTCGCGCAGATGCCGACGACGGTAACGCCGAGCGCTTTGCCGATTTTTTGCGTATCGACTTCGATGCCCTTTGTTGCTGCGACGTCGAGCATGTTCAAAGCGACGACGACGGGCAGATCCAGTTCGAGCAATTGCGAAATGAGATAAAAGTTGCGCTCGGGGTTGCTGGCGTCGGCGATGGCGAGAATGGCGTCGATCGTGGGCGAGCCAGGCATTTGGTTGAGCAGCACGTCGACGGCGATCATTTCATCGGGGCTGCGCGCTGCGAGGCTGTACGTGCCGGGGAGGTCGATGAGTTCGACGGAATGCTTTTCGTCCAATTGCGCGGTGCCGACTTTGCGCTCGACGGAACTGTGAGCCTTGCGTCGCTCCACGACTTTCGCAAGAAGCACGAGGCACTGGCGTGGCGAGTGCGCCAAAATGCATACAATCTTGTCGAAGGATTCGGAATCCCCGACGAGGCGCTGCGCAATCCGCTGCTAGTGAAAGAAGCCTGCCGCCAGTGCCCGGGGCAGATTGCAGTGGGGATTGATGCCAAGGACGGCAAGGTGGC
>JANXLS010000296.1 GCA_025355035.1 Planctomycetota bacterium
ATTCGCTGCGCGTTTCGGTGACAGTCGGAAAACGCTGGTTTTGGGGAGGGCGGACGTTGCAGAAAATCCGCGAACGCGGATTGAAGCGCGGCCCGTTTCCGATGGCGAACACGACGACGGAATCGCTCGCGGCGATTCTATTCACATCGGGCGGAACGGGTGCTCCGAAAGGCGTGTGTTATGAACACGGCATGTTCGGCGCGCAAGTCGAAGCGATTCGAGAGCAATTCAAAATCATTCCCGGCGAAATCGATCTTCCGGCGTTTCCCTTGTTCGCTCTGTTTTCGACGGCGCTTGGGACGAGTTGCGTGATTCCGGATATGAATCCGTCGCGCCCGGCGCAGTGCGATCCGGACAAACTCATCGATGCGATTCGCGAGCGCTGCGTGACGTACTCGTTTGGATCGCCCGCGATTTGGAAGCGCGTCGGACCACGCTGTATTGAACGCAACGTGACGCTTCCGAGCCTCAAGCGGATCCTGATGGCCGGCGCTCCAGTCCGTGGCGAAGTGCTTGCGCCCTTCGCGAAAATCCTGGCGAAAGACGCCGACGTTTTCATTCCGTACGGAGCGACCGAAGCGCTGCCGGTATCGAGCATACGCGGCTCGGAAGTGCTGAATGAAACATGGGCGATGACGCGACAGGGCAGGGGACATTGTGTTGGGAAACCGCTGCCGGGGATGACGGTGAAGATCGTCGATTTGATGACGAATATCGGCGGATGGAAAGCCAAGGCTCTTTCGATTGGCGAGATTATCGTGAGCGGAGCGGTGGTCACGAAAGAATATTTCGAAATGCCGCTTGAGACGTCGCAGGCGAAGATCATCGAAGAAAAGGGTCGGCTGTGGCATCGCATGGGCGACATGGGTTACTTGGATGCGCGCGGACGATTGTGGTTTTGCGGACGAAAAGCGCATTGCGTTGTCGACGCGAACGGACGGGTATTCTTGAGCGTTTGTTGCGAGGCTATTTTCGAAGAATTTCTAAGCAAAAAAATGGGAATCGAAGCGCGCGTCGCGTTGGTTGGTATTGGCACTGAGAACGCGAAGTCGCCGGCGTTGGTTTTGGAAACGATTTGGAAATCGAAGAACTCCGGTGTAGAAACAGCAATCGTTCGGAAATGGAATAAGGAAACGTTGGCCGCGGAGATTGGGACGGTGTTGTTCTATCGAAAACCGTTTCCGGTGGACGTGCGACATAACGCGAAGATTAATCGGGAACAGATTGGGCGGGACGTTTCTAAATCGTAGTCCGGCTGCCCACGCGCCTGGATCTGCTTCGAAACGCCATTTTGAAAAATATACGGGTCGCAGCACGGAGCAGGGAAACTGCTCCGAGGCAAGTGACGTTTCGTTGCTCGGACAGCGTTAATTCCACTATGAAAGCACTCGTCACTGGCGGCGGCGGATTTCTGGGCCGCATGATAGTTGAATTGCTGATCAGCCGCGGCGATCGTGTGCGGGTGCTGGGGCGCAACCGCTATCCGGAGCTCGAAGCGATCGATGCCGAATGTATTCTCGGCGACATCCGCAGCCCGGACGATTGCACGAACGCCTGCATGGGCGTGGACGCCGTGTTTCACGTGGCGGCTCTCGCCGGGATTTGGGGCGATCCGAAACTGTTTTACGGAATCAATGTTTCTGGAACGCGCAACATCATTGAAGGCTGCAAACGGCGTGGCGTTCCGAAACTGATTTACACCAGTTCGCCCAGCGTGGTCTTCGACATGAAAGACGAATGCGGGATCAACGAAAAAACGCCGTATCCGAAAAAGTTTTACAACATCTATTCGCGAACCAAAGCTGAAGCCGAAAAGATGGTGCTCAATGCCAGCGGTCGCGACGGCCTGTATTGTGCGGCACTGCGTCCGCATTTGATTTGGGGCCCTCGGGACAAGCACCTGCTGCCACGCTTGATTCAACGCCATCTCGCGGGGAAGTTGCGCGTCGTTGGCGGTGGCGCGAACAAAGTTGATCTCACGTTTGTCGAAAACGCGGCGATCGCGCATCTGATGGCCAGCGACGTCATGTCGGCGAAGCGCGTTTCGGGCGAAGCGTATTTCATTTCCGATGGCGAGCCGGTCGAACTGTGGAAATGGATTGATGATTTTTTCACGCGATTAAATCTGCCGCGCGTCAAAAAAAACATGAGCGCTAATAACGCTTATTTTATTGGCGCGTGCATCGAAGCCGCTTATTGGCTGATTCGCAAACGCGAGGACCCCCCCATGACGCGCTTTCTGGCGAAAGCGTTGTCGTGTTCGCATTATTATGAAATCAAGAAAGCGCGACGCGATTTTGGTTATGTTCCGGTCATTACAAACGCCGATGGACTCAGGCGCACAGTGGATTACTTCAGATCGAACATGCCGCCGAGAGGACCTTGATTCGAATTGAGTGCATATGTGCATTGAATATATGCGAGAAACTCAACAACGACGGTGTGTTTTAGTGAAGTATGTGGTATTCTAAAATAACAATACGAAAGAGGTATCGGGGTTTAAATGTGTTGTTTTTGATGGTGAAACATTTTTGAACCGCCGAAAGTAAATTCCTAAACACGTTATATCGCCACAGAAACGGTGTTTTTCGATCGGATTGGCACAAGGGGAATGATTTTTTCCCGGAAAGGGTTGCATGTGGCTATTTGACAAATATGTCCAATGGCGCACCAATTCCCGAATTCATAAGCTGGAGCAGTCGCTGGTCATAAAGCCGACGCCTCAGTTGTATTTGCAGTTGGCTGACGCGCACATAGACGTGGGGAATCAAACGAAGTCGGCGCAAGTGCTGAAACTGGGTGCCGCACGATATCCCAATGCTCCGGAGATTGTACGCCGCCAAGGCGAAGCCGAAAAATATGAGCGCGAGATGGAGAAGAAGCGCCTTGTCGAACGTATTCAAACGCACCCGAACCCCATATTATACGCACGCCTCGCCGAACTCTACAAAGCCGATGACGAATTGTCGCGCACGATCGACACGTGCCAGCGCGGGATCAAAGCGTTTCCGAAGTATGGCGGCACGTACCTGGTACTCGGTCAAATTTATGTGGAAAAAAAGCAGTGGAATGAAGCCGTTCAGCAGCTCGAAAAATCAGTTGCACTGGACAAATACAATTATCTCGCGCTGAAGTTGCTCGCGAGCGTGTACATGCATCTGGATCGTCCGGTTGACGCATTGCAAAAGCTCGACGACATTTTATATTTCGCTCCCGGAGACGAAACGATTTTGGAGCTTTCAAAGAAGGCACGCGAGACGATCGGTGAGCAGCAACCGAAGTCGAGCGCCACGTTGCCGAAGAGCAATTCGTCGCAACGGCCGCCGAAGTCGGCGAGCGTGAAAAATCCGGTCACGCCCCCCGTTTCGACGCGCCCTTATGGATTGATTGCGAAGCCGACATCGAGAGACCAGCAGTTCGCGAAGGGATTGGCTGAATTGCGCACAGTGGGCGGAGTGAACGGCGCGATTCTCGTCGATCAATACGGACTGATCATCGCGGCGGATCTCGATCCGAGCCTGGATGAAAGCCTGGCTGGAGCGCTGATCACGAATGTGTATCGAACCGCAAGCAACAATTCGGTAAAACTAGGCGTCGGTCAGTTTGAAGAAGGTGTTATCGAAGGAGAGGACGGCAACATACACATCGTTCAATTCGATGACATGATCCTGACGATCTTCGCGAATGTTGATGCCAAGCTGGGATTGCTTGAGAAAAGTATCCGCGGTTTCGCCGAAACGGCTTTACACAAATAGGAGTAGTTCAGTCATGCGCGCAATATTGGCTCAATTGAACAAAACGCAAGGTGTCTGGGGCAGCATGGTCGTGGGCCGAGACGGCATCCTGATCGCCAGCGATTTCTCCATCGAAGCGCAGGAGATGCAGATCGGCGCGATTTCTTCGCAGATTCTCGTCGCTTTGGATGGCGCGTTGAAACGGATTAAGATGGGCGGGTTCAAACGTTTCATGATCGGCGGCAGTGAAAACAAACTGGCGTTGATCAATGTCGGCCAGACGATCCTGGTCGTTCTGCTGCGCCGAGATGCGAACATGGGCTTGATCAACGTCGAAATCAAAAACGCGGTCGAAGCTGTCGCGAAAAATTCGCGGATGTAACTCCAATCGCCAAA
>JANXLS010000652.1 GCA_025355035.1 Planctomycetota bacterium
GTCACGACCGCGCCCGACGGGTCGCGCAGCCCCTCGGCCCAGAGTGGACGGAAGAGTTTCACTTCGTCGCGCGTGCAATGACGCGTTGCACGAATCAACGTCTGTCGAGCACTCACTGTCATCGCGCAGAACGATCGCACCAGAGCGAGACAATCCGGAAATTCGTACTTGAAGCTGAACAGGCACCAATTCGCGCCGGCCAGATCGCCCGCCGCTGTCCGCTGCCGGAGTAGCAGTAATAGTATCTTCCGCCAATCGGCCACCGTCGCGCGCTTGCGCAGCGAATTCAAGAAGCTGAAACGGCTCGCCGGAACCGGGACCGTCCAGTCCGGCATCGCTTCAAGATCGTCGCGCTCGGCGGCGGTTGCCATCGCTTCCGCCAGGAAGCGCGGAAGTCCGCTGCTTTCGCGTCGGCGCGTTCCCCAGCGCGCCCATGCCCGAGCCAGCGCTTCGCCTGGAGCATAAATGCAGATCGCCGACGCAATGCGCGCACCGCTGGCGTTTTCCAGCAGCGGATCGCAGGCGGCCAACACCGCCGGCCAATCGCCCGGTTCCATCCGGTACGAAAAGACGCGCGTCTCCGCCATCAACTCCTCCATCTTTGCCGTGTGCGGAAGTTCGCAAAGGGTCTTGATCGCGCGTTCGAACGAAGCTCCGGTGTCGCGCAGTGCAGCCGATCTCTGGGTCGGCTTCAATCGAGCTTCGGCCGCGACAAATGTTTCGCTCGCGATCAACGGTCCGTGGAACGGGTCTTTCCGCTCAAACAACATCTTCGCCATGCTGATCGGATCAAACGATTCGCTGCCAATCTCCAGGCGATACTTTCCATCAAAACCCGTCCATTCACCGCCTAAACGTTTGCGGAACGCTTCGCCGATAAACGCGCCACACGCCGTCACGTCGTCGTCGTCCATCACGACTCCGTTCGACGATAGGAACGCCGCTACTTGCGCGATTCCATTCAAATCGAGCGTCAGGAATTCATCACCATAGACCCAGAACTCCATCACCGCTTTGGCCATCTCCGCCATCTGTTCGTCTAGCGCATTCTTCGACGCAGCCATCTCACGGATTGCGCGAACATCCGGGCGTTCCTCAAACGACGGCCCCAACGGCGCCCGACGATGAATGAAACGCGTCACCGGCCCATTGATCAGCGCCTGGACCACGTTGCGCCGAGCGGGCGCGCGCAGAGCATCGAACATCAGCGTCCACCCGCGACCTTCTCGCTCAGGTGGGACCAATCCCGGGCAATCCTGAGCGACCAGTCCCATCGGCTTGACGACTCGTTTCGTTTCGCGAATCTTCGTCGATCCCGACAACACCAGCGCATCCAACCGCGTCCAGCGAATCAGTGCACCCGTTGCGTCTCCCGTTGTCGATTGCCCCGTCCCGGCATTCAATGCCGCCAAAACACGCGCGGCCTTCCAGCGCACAACTGCACTCGCATGGCTGACGGCAAGCGTTTCAATTTCGGCGCGAATCACACCCGCCGTCACGTCGCCGCAAACAAATTTCAACACATGCCGCACGGCTCCCGGCGTCTCGCATTTCAACGCATCAGAGTACGTTTCGCGCAGGACGTTGGCGTCCAACTTTGAACGCATCTCCCAATTCAACGGCTTGCGGCCATCGCGCAACAACACCGGCCAATTCTCGACCATCTTCCGCTGTGCCGCCAAATCACCAGCCGCCGCAAGCCAGACCGTCGGAGCCAACCCACCTCCGCCCACGCGCAACGCCGTCGAGAGCAGATTCGGGAACTTCTCCGGATTCGGCAACGAACGTTTTACCGCCAGTTGAACGAGCCTCTCCGCTTCGTCCGACGCGCCCAGCATCATCAATGAATTCGCAAGATGATAAACGCCTTCAGCTTCCATGCGCGCTTCAGGAATAGTCGAGCGTTCAGCAGCATGACGGAACCAACGCAGATCATTCAACGCGTCCCCGCGGCCGTATTCGCCCGCAGCAAGCTTCGCATGAACAAACGCACACCACGCTTCCGAGTGTATCCACCCAGCATCTTCAGATTTTAAAAAATCTTCTTCAATCCAAACGCGTTGCGCCAACATGCAATCAAACGCCCCAAGCGCTCCGAGCATCCGGAAATAAGTCGGCAACATCTCTACTGGACCCGACTTACGAGCGGCCAACGTTCGCGGCCACAACGCCGCGGCACAACTCGCGTCGCCAAATTCACAAATTGCATCCACGGCAACCGCAGTTCCCGGCGATTGCGACCACGCAGTCGGTAAAACTTCAGCGCTGAGCTCTTTGAACTTCAATTTATAAGCGTAAGTAACGCCCATTGCCCGCAATCGAGCATTCGTATGTTTGAGCAATTTGCGCACATCGTCTGCTTCGAAATGAACACCGAGTTTCGCGCCGACCGCGCACAGTGCCTCAATCCGTTGTATTGCGTCTTTGGATGGAGCACGTTTGCCCAAACGCTGCGTTTCCGACGCAAATCGCTTCGCGATCGACGCTACCGCCTCAGTCCACATGTCAGCATCGGCGGCGTTGAGGATCGCCAGCAATTCAGTGGTCGAACGTGTCGACGCAATCAACGGAATTGCCCGTTTGATTGCAGCATCGCTGCCCAAGTTTTGAAGCAATGACCAGATTTCGTATTTGTGTTGGCGGCTGTTCGCAAATGACCGCGAACGAAGCAGTTTGCGAGCAAGCTTATCCGGATTTTCATTCGCCATCCGTCCCGCTTCGGCTAGCGCTGGACGAGAGGGTTTTCGAAGTGTCAACTGCCGCGGTTTGGTAGGCATAAATGAGGTCTCCCAATAAATGTGCTTACGGCAGTACCGTTTGGTTTAGCGACGATTTTATTG
>JANXLS010000304.1 GCA_025355035.1 Planctomycetota bacterium
ATTTTGCGTGGCATTTCCGCTGCTGGGGGCGATATTGCTGCTGTTTTAGTGGCGTTGTTAAAAACGTCGTATCGTTCTTATACGACTGTTAGGACTCATTCATGAATACGAAAGTTTACGATCCTGATTATTTTGAAGAAAATGCAGTCGCTTTAACGAGAATCCTTGCGGATTCTGTGCGTGAATCGCTCGCTCGGGGCGGGAAGGTGCTCGTCCAAAAGAGCATCGACGAGATTTTAAGCGAATTGAAATTCGATGAGCTCGTTGCGCTTGGAAACGGTGATCTGCCGGCGTTGGCTCGGTCAATTCTTGCGAACAGCAATCATCTGCATCATCCGCATTATATCGGGCATCAAGTTGCAGTACCGATGCTGACGTCGGTGTTGGGGGACATGCTCAATGGCGTGACGAACAACGGGATGGCGGTTTATGAGATGGGGCCGGCGGGGTCGGCGATTGAGCGCGGGATTGTGCGCTGGATGCTGGGAAAAGTAGGGCCGACTTGGATGGGCGGGGATGGAATTTTGACGCATGGCGGGAGTCTTGCGAATTTGAGCGGGTTGCTCGCCGCTCGAGCGAAAATGCTGCCCGACGCCTGGCGCGATGGTGTGCCAAGCGGGTGTGTGTTCATGGCGTCGGAAGCGGCGCATTATTCTGTTTCGCGCGCTGCGGCGATTTTGGGGTTTGGGTCGGCATCGATTGTGAAAATTCCGGTGGATTCGAGTTTGCGGATCAAGCCGGATGGGCTAAGCGCGGCGTACGCGGAGATTCAAAGCGCGGGCAAGAAAGTGATCGCGCTGATCGCGAATTCCGGGACAACGCCGACCGGGGCTTACGACCCGCTACGTGAGATCGGGCTGTTTTGCCGAGACAACGGGATTTGGCTGCATGTGGATGGCGCGCACGGGGCGTCGGCGCTGGTTTCGCCGAAGTTGCGCGGACTGCTGGACGGGATTGAATTTGCGGATTCGCTGGCGTGGGACACGCACAAGATGCTGGGAACATCGGTGTTGTGCGGAGCGGCGCTTTTTCGCGACGCGGCGACACTGGCGAATTCGTATTCGCAGCACGCGCCGTATCTTTTCAGCGATGTCGAGAAGCCAGGCGAAGATATTTCGAAGAACACGTTTGAATGCACGAAGGCGGGGTTGAGTTTGAAGCTCTTTTTCAATCTTGCTGCCATAGGAGAAAACGGGCTGGCGGCGCATGTCGAACGGCTCACGGCGCGGACCCATGATTTTTACGCTAC
>JANXLS010000309.1 GCA_025355035.1 Planctomycetota bacterium
AAAGAGCGGATGAAGTTGCTGGGTGTCAAATAATCACTCGAAGCCCGGAACGTTCGTCCCGGGCTTCGATGAATCATCCACATCAAAAAGGCTTACTTCGCGAGCGCCGCGACTCCCGGTAACAGCTTACCTTCGAGGAACTCGAGGCTGGCTCCGCCGCCGGTGCTGACGTGCGTGATCTTGTCGCTGAGTTTTGCTTTCTTTACCGCCGCGACCGATTCGCCGCCGCCAACGATCGACGTTGCGCTGGTGTTCGCTGCAACCGCTTTTGCGATGGCGAACGTGCCAGCGTTGAACGGTTCGAGTTCGAAGACGCCCAACGGGCCGTTCCAAACGATCATCTTCGCCGTCGCGATTTCCTTCGAGAACAGTTCGACCGTCTTCGGGCCGATATCAAGCGAATCCCATTCGTCCGGAATTTTGCCCCAGCCGACGACCTGATGCGGCGCGTGAGCTTCGAACTTCTGCGTGACAACGTGATCCAGCGGCAACAGGAACTTCTTGCCCTTTTCCGCAGCGAGCTTGCGGACGTGGCGAGCCAGTTCGACTTTGTCTGCTTCAAAACGTGACTTGCCCACTGAAAATCCTTCAGCCACTGCGAACGTGTAGGACATCGCGCCGCCAATCAGAATCGTGTCGGCGACATCGATCATCTTTTCGATGACTTTGATCTTGTCAGAAACTTTCGCGCCACCGAGGATCACGACCATCGGTCGTTCCGGATTTTCGAGCGCTTTGCCGAGGTACTCGACTTCCTTTTCGAGCAACAGGCCGGCAGCCTTTTGCGGAATCAATTTCGCGACGGCGTGAACCGAAGCGTGTGCCCGGTGCGCGGCGCCAAATGCATCGTCGACATAAACGTCGGCAAGCTTCGCCAACTGCGCGGAGAACGCGGCGTCGTCGGCTTCTTCGCCAGCGTGATAACGGAGATTTTCGAGCAGCAGCACATCGCCGTTCTTCATCGCGGAAACAGCTTTTTCGGCGACTTCGCCGACGCAGTCGTCGGCGAACGCGGTCGGCTTGCCCCAGCGTTCGGTGAGCCGTTCGGAAACGGGCTTCAGCGAGAGCTTCGGGTCGCGCCCTTCCGGGCGGCCGAAGTGGCTGCACAGAATCACTTTCGCGCCGCGATCGGTGAGGTACTTGATCGTCGGCAAGGCGGCGACGATGCGTGTATCGTCCTTGATCTCGCCTGTTTTTTTATCTGTGCTGACATTGAAATCCACACGGCAAAGCACCCGCTTGCCGGACACGTCTAAATCGGACAACTTCGACATCGCCATATTCGTTGACTACTCCCTTTAGAGTAAATGCGCCGCACGTGCTTTTTCAGTAACTTCGGATATTGTAATGGGTGCGTTGTGCGTGGGCAACAGCAAGTGAGTCGCTGAATGTTCTGCGCTTAAAAAGAGCGGTTGTCGTGTGGAACTCGGAATGACATTTGCGTAAATTGGAATTCGTTTGCATCCATTAGCCCTACGAAAGGAACACACCCATGTGCTGCGTATTTCTGTTGTTCGGATTCTTTGGTCCTCGTACGGCCCTGGTTTATCTCTGGCTGACAAATTATCTCAGCAGTGCGTTTCAAACGACACTGTGGCCACTGCTCGGTTTTCTGTTCATGCCGTTCACGACGCTGGCGTATGCGGTAGCGATGCATAACGGTGGTCTGACGAATTTCTGGCTGCTGATCGTCATTCTCGGCGCGTTGGCGGATCTCGGCGTCATCGGCGGTTCGGAACGACATCGACGCTCCCGACAAAGCAATGACTGATTCTTCATTTTATTCTGCCGGAAACGTGACCGAAATAGTCGTGCCTTTGCCGACTTCGCTGACAATATCCAGAGTCGCGCCGTGCAGCTTGGCGATCGTGTTGACGATCGCCAAGCCCAGCCCAACACCCCCGGACGTTTTCGTGCGCGAACGATCCACGCGATAGAAGCGATCAAAGAGATGTGGGATGTGTTCCGGCGGAATGCCCTTGCCGGTATCCTTCACTGCCACCACCGCGCGATGATTGACCTCAGCAGCCGTCAATTGAATGAGCCCACCCGCGGGCGTGTGCGCGATGGCGTTCGAAACGAGATTCCCAATCAGCGAACGCAGCAGATCGCGATTCGCCAGGACGCTTAATCCCTCCGGCGAGTCGACAGAAAGCGTCACGCCTTTATCCTCCGCGTTCACTTCGTAGAACTCTTGAGTATTCAACAATTCCACACGCAGATCAACCGGATCACGTTCAATCTTAACATCTGAATTTTCCGAACGCGCGATGAAAAGCAGTCGGTCCACCAGGCGGGCGAGGCGTTCGCATTCTTCCAGCGCCGATCCAATGGCGTCGCAGTATTCAGCGGGAGAACGCGTTTTCCCCAACACGACTTCCATCCCGCCGCGCAAATTGTTCACCGGCGTGCGCAGTTCATGTGCGATGTCCTCGGAGAATTGCGAGATGCGCGCGAAGGACTCTTCAAGACGATCAAGCATTGCATTGAATGAACTCGCGAGCTGTTGCAATTCGCTGGGAAGGGCATCGATTTTGATGCGTTCGTGCATTGTTCCGTGCCCGATCTGTTCGGTCGCACGGACAATTTTGTAGACTGGCCGTATGCCGCGCTTGGCGATAAAATAGCCACCAATCGCACACAACAAAAATGACAGCGACAGCACGATCGCCATGGCAACCTTGTAGCGCCTGATAATTCCCGTTTCGCGCCGCCGATCGCACGCCACTTGAATAACCATCGTGCGCGTCGTTTTGATCTGAATCGCCATCACGCGAAATGTTCTCGCGCGCACTTCGACTGTCGTCACGTAATCGTCGCCCTGAAGATTGTCTTTCAATTCGGCGGGCGCTGGGAAAATCGATTGCGGAAGAAACTTATCCATGTCGCCTGTTTGCGCAATTATCCGTCCTTCGTCGTCAATCACCCGCGCGTAGGTCCGCAGGTACGATCGTGTCGATAACTCTTCTTCAACGATGAACTTCAGGCTGCGCTGTTTGTTGATGTCCTGAAGTTGATGCGCCGTATCGCGCAGATAACTGTCCGTCTCAAAGGAGATCGAACGCAGCAAGGCGTAGTACGAAATCACGGCGATCAACACGATCGTCGCAAATGACGCCAACGCATACCACGCCGTCAGACGCCACGCGAAGCTTCCGAAAAAACGAGTTGTCATGGGGGACAACAGTTGAAAGTTCAAAGTTCAAAATTCAAAGTTTGATTGCCGTCAACTTTGAACTTTGAACCTTGAACTTTGAACCGCCTTTATTTTAAAAGATGCAATAGCGCTGAGCGAGCGGGAGCACTTTGGCAGGCTCGCATTTCAAAAGTTCGCCATCGGCGACGACCGCGTACGTCTCCGGATCGACGGTGATTTTCAGCAGCGCATCGTTGAGCTTCATATCGCGCTTGGTGAGGCCCCGGCATTTTTTCACTGCCGAGAGCGTCTTGTCCAGACCGTATTTTTGAGCGGTGCCAGACGAAATGGCGAGGCCCGAGACGAACGCTAGACTCGTCGCGGCGGACGCTTTGCCAAACGCTCCGAACATCGGGCGCATGATGTACGGCTGCGGCGTTGGGATCGATGCGTTCGCATCGCCCATCTGCGCCCAGGCGATCAAGCCGCCTTTCAAAACCAGCTCCGGTTTGCATCCGAAAAATGCCGGTTTCCACAGCACGAGGTCGGCGAGTTTCCCGACTTCCACCGATCCGATTTCGTGACTGACGCCGTGCGCGATTGCCGGGTTGATTGTGTATTTTGAAACGTAGCGTTTGATTCGAAGATTGTCGCAGCCGTTCTTCTCGCCCGGAAGAGCACCGCGCTGCTGCTTCATCTTATGTGCCGTCTGCCATGTGCGCGTGATGACTTCGCCCACTCGCCCCATCGCCTGACTGTCGCTGGAAATCATGCTGATCGCACCGAGGTCATGCAGAATATCTTCAGCCGCGATCGTCTCGCCGCGAATACGACTTTCGGCGAACGCCACGTCCTCCGGAATTTTCGGATCGAGATGATGGCACACCATCAGCATGTCGAGATGTTCGTCCAGCGTGTTAATCGTGAACGGACGCGTCGGGTTTGTCGAACTCGGCAGCACATTCAATTCGCCGCAGACGCGGATGATGTCGGGAGCGTGGCCGCCGCCAGCGCCTTCCGTGTGGTACGTGTGGATCGTCCTGCCTTTGAAAGCGGCGATCGAATCCGCGACGAAACCGGATTCGTTCAGCGTGTCGGTGTGGATCGTGACTTGAACATCGTGTTTTTCCGCGACGCCCAGACAACAATCGATCGACGCCGGGGACGTGCCCCAATCTTCGTGCAACTTCAACCCAATCGCCCCGGCGCGAATCTGGTCTTCGAGGCCTTCCGGCAGCGCCGTGTTGCCCTTGCCGGTGAAGCCGAAATTCATCGGCAGGCCGTCGGTCGCTTGCAGCATCAATTGAAGGTAATGCGAACCCGGCGTACACGTCGTCGCGCACGTACCGGTCGCCGGACCGGTGCCGCCGCCGATGAACGTCGTGACGCCGCTGGCCAGCGCTTCGAAGACTTGCTGCGGACAAATATAATGAATGTGCGAATCGATCCCCGCCGCCGTGACGATCATCCCTTCACCCGCGATCGCTTCCGTCGTGACGCCGCAGATCATCCCGGGCGTTACGCCCGCCATCACGTCCGGATTCCCCGCTTTGCCAATCCCCGCAATGCGTCCCTTTTTGATGCCGATGTCCGCCTTGTAGATGCCCGTCCAATCGACGATCAGCGCGTTCGTGATCACGCAATCGAGTGCGTCCTTGTCACCGACTCCAGCGGCCTGCCCCATGCCTTCACGCAGCACTTTTCCGCCGCCAAATTTACACTCGTCGCCATAGACGGTGAAATCGCGCTCTACTTCTGCGATCAAATCCGTGTCTCCAAGCCGCACTCGGTCGCCCGTCGTCGGTCCGAAGATATCGGCATAATGGCTGCGTTTCATGGAATGGCTCATGAGACTCCCGTCCTGGTTTTAGATCCCTAAATGGCTCTCGCATAGACTCAAAGGCGCAAAGAAAAGCAAAGAAACGGAGGCAACGAAAATTCACTGACCGTGCGCGTTGTGAAGCATTCTTTTTTGCGTTTTCTTTTCACTTTTTTGTTGCCGTTCTTTGCGTCTTTGCGATAGAAAAAATTACCGTTCGTCCTTCGTGATGCGGGCCGTCCAGCGCAGGAATTCCGTCGTCGTCGAATCGTTGACGGCCACGCCTTTGTATTTTTTGTTCTGCCACGACTTCGACAAATTTTCGAACTCCACGAACAAATCCAGTGCGTTGAATTTCGCGCGCATGAACTGAATGTAATGCGCCACGGCTGCGTGAAAAAAGATCACGTCCACCGAGAAAAAATTCCACGTCATCTCGTCTTCGAGCAAGCCGCGCCGACATAAATGCGCGAGGTTCTCGAAGAACGTCAGCACCGTGTCGTCGATCTCACAATCATTCGGATTCTTCAACAACGCACTCGCCAACAACTCTCGTTTGCGCTGCATATCCTCCGAATCGTATTGCTGCGTCAACTGCAGAAAAAGCTGCACACACGCCAGCTCTCTCGCGATCTTGTTCTGCTGCCACATCGCATAGAGCGCCGCAAAAATTCCGGCCCAGATTCCGATCATCGTCAGTAAATTGACCATTGCATCGTTAATCATAGGATGGCCTTTTTTCAAGTGCGGCGGTATTTCTGACGCCGTATCACGTCAGGAATTCAATACTCGTTCCAAAACTTGCACTACGTGCTGCGTACTTTCAATCCCCTTCTTAAACATGTACCACGTGCCCAAATCCCTGGCCTACCGCCGCCGCTGCAACTTGAGCACGCCCCTCAGCACTGACCGGTCCGTTCGCCAGATAGTTTCCCCCGCGAATAACTTTGTTCCCCGCAATCATCACCAGCGAGACCGTCTTTGTCTCGCCAGGCTCAAATCGTACCGCTGTCCCGGCCGGAATGTCCAGCCTCATCCCGTACGCTTTGACGCGATCGAAGAACAGCGCGCGATTGGTCTCAACAAAATGGTAATGGCTGCCGACCTGGATCGGCCGATCGCCTTTGTTCGCAATCGTCAGCGTCACCGTTTCGCGCCCCGCGTTCAATTCGAGGGAGCCATCCAGTGTCTCAACCGCTCCCGGCGCTTCATCCAGTGGCGACCATGTCACGTTTCGCGCCGCGAATTTCGACCGTTCCGGCACCGGGAGGAAACTCCCGTACAGCGCCAATTCCAAGTCGCCGAACTCCGCCGCGATCGGGTGATGCACCGTCACCAGTTTCGTCCCGTCCGGAAATGTCCCTTCGATCTGAACTTCGTGAACCATCTCCGGCACGCCGTCCATTACCTCCGCGTGTCCCAGCAACTTGCGCCCGAGGTCCATCAAATTCGCAACCGTATGTCCGTCGCGGATGAACTCCAGCAACTGCGTCGAAATCAACGCCACCGCCTCCGGATAATTCAGGCGCAACCCACGCGCCAACCGCTTCTGCGCGATCACCCCGACGTTATGCAAAAGAACTTTGTCCACTTCTCGAGGGGAGAGATGCATGAGTTCGGCACTCCTTAATATGGTCGTATCCAAAACTTAAAGAGCCATTTGTCATTTGGCGTTTATGATTTGATACTTATCATTCGAAACAGCAAAGATAACGCGCCGCGTTGCCGTTCAAATGACAAATATCAAATTACAAATGACAAACAGGCTGTTTCCATCACCATCGAGACCACGGATTGTCGCCAATGATTTCACACACAAATCCCAGCGCATTGCGTAACCGCGCTCCCAGCGCTTCAACATCCACGCTCGCGCACCGCACCACAATTCCATCCTCGCCTATTGGACTCGCCGAAACGCGCGTCTCCACACCCCGCGCGAATCCCTCTTCCGCGATAACACCCGCCAACGCCGCCGCACCCTTCGCAACCTGCGGCCCAACGATGATCGCCGTCGCCAACGTGTTGAACCGCCGCATCCGTTCAGCCAGCGGCCCATGCATCGCGTCCAATGTAAGCGCGTCTAAAAATCTCAACCGTCCATTTTGCCAAATCTCGATTCGGTTGCAATAGCGCTCAAATTGCCAGCGCTCGCCCGACTCCAATCGCCCCGCCGAAATCCAATCGACGACCACCAGATTTGCGTCGGCCGCAAGCGTGTATTTCTGCGTTTGCTTTAACGTCGATCCCGCAAAACACGCGACGCGATCCGGAGCGGAAACAAACAGCGCCCGGGCGCCAACCGTGCAATCCAGCGCCTGGATCGCCAGCGAATCCGAGCGATACACTTTCGTCGACGCCTGCGTCATCAACACCGCTTGAGTATTCTCGCGTGCTTGGATCGTCAACCCAATAACGTCGCCCCCGAGCAACCCGCCGCCATACGTGCCACTGACCACCCATGCCGCCGAACCGTGGTTGCTGGGATTTACGAACTTCAGCGGACTGGAAGCAAACGCTTCGACGACAGCCGTGCGATTCGAAACGCGTTCAAATCCCAGCCGACCCGTGCCGGGAGCGACCTCGGTTTGAGTTTGCAGCGAGTCAAAATTCAACAATCCGTTTCAATTCCAATCATCGCGCTGCAATCCCGTGCGCACTTTTTATCATTTCAGTTTGAATAAACCCATGATGCAGAATTCGGGCCAAAGCCCCCCCTTTACGAAACGTTCGACCCCAACAACGAATACTCGTGATCGTTTGCCGGCGGCAACGCACCGGTCCGAACCTGCATGTATAGCGCCAGGCTGTTCTGTTCACGCGCCGGATCGGCAAGTAAATCCTTTATGAAATGCAGCGGATAAATAATGTGCGACCGATTCGACGACACGACCGCATAATTCAAATTGAGCGGGTCGGTCACGATCGCCACCCACGTCCAACCCATCTGGTCGCAGATCACCTGCCCCCACAAACTCCCGAGACTCACCGACGCATCCATCAAGGATGCAGTGCGCAGCGCGTCGTCCTGTTTGCGATACAGATCGACAGCCTGGCTGATCAACGATTGAAGTCTGTCGGGATCCGGAGCCGACGCTCGATCCGCGCCGATCCGTTTCAGCGCTTTCTGAATATAGCTCGTGATGCTCGCGCGCTCGTGGGATGTAACCGGCCTGTCAGACGTCGGCATATCGGGAACCTGCTTTAAGAAATAAAAGACTTCTAAACAATTTGACGCCTACAAAAATAACCGCCCTACGCAGGCGGACAACTGAAAAAAGTCCTGCTCCTCCTTTATACCTAGCAGGGTGCTGAAAAACTATCTTGGTCGAAATACGGCGCTTTTTGTCCGGCTCTTCGTTGCGAACTCCAAGCGTTATCTCCTATGATAGCGCTTGGAGTTTGCGCCTCGATCCGAACAAAAATCGCTCGAATTTCGCCTGAAGCCAGTTTTTCAGCACCCTGCTAAAGCAGGTACCCTTTGATGAAGCCAAAAATGCGTCGGCGCCGGCCAATGGATCGAGGCGCCCCGGGTCGCGACGATTCTCTACTTACCCATTGGTAAACCCAACGCGATCGGAGATTGTTTTGAAAACCGCTATGACGAATACCGCTTCTGCAAACGGTACTGGTGGCGACAATAGATGTGTTGACTTTTACGGATTTCTTATTACTTTAAGAATCAAATTTACAGTTTTTTTACACAGCCGAATCTGTCCAGCAGGGCAGAACGGGGGAACCAATCGCATCGGTTCAGCGCCGCCTTCAGACACGGGGCAAAAACGCTGGATCAATCGAAGTTGGGGTGTATTGCGCGCAACGACCGGCCTTTGAGCCGGGACTACCGCGTGAGGGGAACCTGATTTCCCTAGCCCGTCAGCTAACCTCGCAGGCTTTTTCAGGGAGGGAATAAATCAAGTGCACGGTGGAGGCGGAGGAGATCGACCGCGAGAACTGAAATGGTATCACGCGGCGGGAATGTTGTTCGGCGATTGGGGCACGTCGCGACTGTATGTGCTGGGTCTCGCCTATGTTATGCTCAAACGGGAAATGTCGCCGCACGCGTCTTTTTGGTACGTGGGCGCGATGTGTGTCTTGGTGACGCTCGTTGGGTTTTCCTACACAATCATCTGCCGCCACTTTCCGGATGGCGGCGGCGTTTATTCAGCAGCGAAACATCGCTCGAAATCGTTGGCCGTCATCGGCGCGTTGTTGTTGATCGCCGATTACATCGTGACGGCGGCTCTCAGTTCCTACGACGGATTTCGATACATTCTGCCGGCCAGTTTGGGAGACAGCGGTAAAACCATCGCACTCTATGCGGCCGCGTCGTCGATTCTGGCGATCGGTGCAGTCAATACGTTCGGGCCCAAGCGCGTTGGAACGATCGCATTAGTCGTTGCGATCATTTCGGCAGGATTCTATCTGATCGTTGGAATCGCGTGTATTCCGCATCTAAGTCACGCAACCATCGCCGCGCCTACAGAGCCGGTCTCCATGCAATGGCAGCATTTCGTCAGCGTCATTCTGGCGTTGTCAGGCGTTGAAGCGATCGCGAACATGACGGGTGTGATGGCGGAGCCTGTTGCGAAGAATTCGGCGAAAGCCATCTTTATTGTGTTGCTAGAAGTCGTGATTTTGAATTTGATCATGGCCTATGCGATGAACGCGCTGCCGGTGTTGAACCTCGGGGCAGGGGAGGGGTTCACAGTTGCGGGATACAAAGCCGACGACGTTCAGGATCATATGATCAAGATTCTGGCGACCGAATACGTCAGTCCGTGGTTCGCTGCGATCAGCTCGTTCTTTTTTGGATTACTGCTGTTTTCGGCTGCAAACACGGCGATCGGCGACATGGTGAGCATTCAGTACCTGATGTCGCGCGACAAGGAACTGCCAGGATTTTTCACGTCGCTGAACAAGTACGGGATGCCGTGGGTTGGATTGGTGACGGCGACGGTTCTGCCGACGATCGTGCTGTTGATTGTCGGATCGGATACGGAAATGCTGGCGGATTTGTATGCGATCGGCGTGGTCGGAGCGATCACCATTAATATGATCGCGTGCGGATCGAACAAGCAACTGGATCTTGTCGTTTGGGAACGCATCGTACTGCTCTGTGTCGGCGCGATCGTATGCTTTATTGAGCTGTCGATCGCGTACGATAAGCCGAAGGCGCTGATGTTCGCCATGTCGGTCGTCGGGATCGGATTGACGGGACGTTTTGCCGCAAAGCGCGAATGGCAGCAGGTAGGAATCGCGGCATTTGGAATAGCTCTGGCGGTTGTCGCGTTCCTGGTGTTGCCGTATGGACATGTGGGCGACGTGTTGACGAACAAACCGGAAGTGTCGCACACGCAGGCGTTCGCATTCACGGCGATGATTCTCTCGGGAATCTTTGTTGCGAATTGGCGCGCTCGGCCGGATGCGGAAGTGGATTTGGAGCTGGAACTCGAAGCGAAGACGGCGAAGAAGGAAATTCACCGCCAGGAGCAGAGCGCCATTCGTGCGGCCATCCCGCCGAACGCTCCGCGTTTGTTGGTTCCCACGCGTGGGAGCCCGAAGCTGATCAAATTCGCGGCGCAATATGCGAAGGACAAAAAAGCTGCGCTGTTCGTGCTGTTTGTGCGCGAAGTTGCGTTGACGATCCACGAACGCAATGCCTCTCTGGCGACGGATACCATGACGCTGGCCAACGACGAAGAAGCGAAGAAGGTTTTTGCGGACGCGCGAAAGGTCTGTGACGATCTGAACGTGCCGATGGCTCAGTTGTACTCGGTGCACGATTCCGCCGCGGACTTGATCCTTGACAACGCGGCGATGTTGGGCGTCGATGCGGTGATTATGGGCGTATCGAAACGCGGCGCGCTCTGGAAGACGTTGCGTGGGGACGTGATCCAGGATGTTGTCGCCTATTTGCCTGACAGCATTCCCTTGTTGATTCACGCGTAGGAAAACATGATGGAAGCGGCGGTGAAATCGCCGCCGCTTCCTACTTCTTAAGAATGAGCCCATGACAAGGCACGCCCCTTTCTAGCGCATTCAGAACGACTGTACTAAAATCATCCGCGCACACAAAAATCGAATGTTTTGCGAAACGAAATCGCGACTGCGGCGTCAAATGCGCATTCGTTCGCGTCACGCGAATATTGAAGTACACTCGTAGATCCATTCTCCTGCTGGAGCTCACGCAATGCGCACCCCTCATCTATTGCCACTCATCTTGATCGCACTCGTTTCTTTCACGGAGATTCGCATGTTCGCATCCGAGATCGGTTTTGCCGAAGACTTCGCGCTATCAACAAACCGCGAAGAGACGCTGAAACAGCTTATTCCCGGTACGGACGATTATTACTTCTACAATTGCGTCCATCTGCAGAACAACGCCCAGTTCACCAAGGTGGACGAGTTGCTTCTGAAATGGATTCAGCGGCATGGCGAGAATGGACGCGTCAAGGAGATTCAAAATCGCCAGGCACTGCTGAACTTCGATAAAAACCCAAAAAAATCGTTCGATTTCCTGGCGCACCGGTTGAGTCTTCTGTTCAATCATCAACGGCATGTCCCGGGGCAAAAGCCGAACCATGCGACGGCGCTCGATCCGAAAGTGTTTGCGATCGAACCGCTGACCACAACGGCGCTGAATCACTTCGGAGATCTGGGTGGATTTGAAGACAGCGCGATCGACATGCTGATGGCGCAGGCGAAGTTCACGGGCGACAACGCCGATGGCAATCGCCGTAGGCTGTTGTTGCAGCGGTTGAAGCGACCGGATTACGAAGGGCTGCCAAAGATCATCGTCAGCGATCTGCGCTTTCAAAACAGCGGGGGGTTTGGATCGATCGCGATTCACCGCTTGCTGCTGCTGAGCCAGCTCGATGAATGCGTGAAGCTGATGCCGGAACTGCTGAACAACAACAACATCGTCAATGTGTATTTATCGCGGCTGCAGCCGAATCCGGATATCGATTGGAAGCATGACGACAAAGAGCATCTTGCGCATCTCGAGCGGCTGTGGGCATTCGTGTCGAAGTTGCAGCCCTCGTTCAATTCGTTAAAGGCGCACGTGCTGTATGAGCGGCTCGCGTTCGATCAAAAGCAGGGGACGTACGATAAAGACCGCTTCATGGAGTATTTGAAGCTTCCGCGCAATGTTCATTACATGCCGCAGGCGTATCTGGAACGACCCGAGCTGCGGAATTTTCGCGCGAATTTCGGACAGGCTTTCAACGACACGTTGCTGCCCGTGATCGGAACCGACGAACAACTTGTGCGCGATTATTTGATGCACTATTTTGAGAAGGAAGATGCGTTCGAACCGTATGCGCCCTACATCGTCGATGCGTGGCTGAAGGATGTTTTTGCGGAAGCGAAGATTGTGTCCGGCGCGGGCGATCAAGAGAAGTGGTACGCGCTGCTGAACAACCCGGCGCGATTGCAGCAACTAAAGGAGCGCGTGGACATCGCGTTCGCACCGACAAACAAGAATTATTTCCGTGCGGATGAACCGGTTACGATGGCGTTGGACGTGAAGAACGTCAAGACGCTGATGGTGAAAGTTTACGAGATCAACACGGCGAACTACTACCGCGAATTGCAGCGCGAAGTTGAGACAAGCATTAATCTCGACGGGCTTGTCGCCAATCAGGAGACGCCGTACACGTATGATGAACCGCCGCTGCGCCGGATGCGCCGCACGTTCGAATTCCCGGCGTTGAAAAATCCCGGCGTGTACGTGATCGACTTCATCGGCAATGGCCGCAGCAGCCGCACGGTGGTACGCAAGGGTCGTGCGCGTGCGATGGATCACTCCAGTGCGGCGGGACAAATTTTCACGGTGTTGGACGAAAGCAACACGAAGCAGAAGACGGCGTCGATCTGGCTGGCCGGACACGAGTACAAATCGGACGGGAACGGCGACATTTTGATTCCGTACACGAATTCGCCCGGGCAGCAGAACATCGTGGTGACGGCGGGAAACATTCTATCGCTCGATCACTTTCAGCATCTCTCCGAAAACTATAAGCTGCTCGCCGGGATTTATGTAGAGCGCGAGGAGTTGTTGAAGCGCCAGAAGGCGCGGGTGCTCGTGCGTCCGATGATGTACATCAACGGCGCGGCAATGGGCTTTAAGGCGTTGGAAGAAGTGACACTGGCCCTTCAATCGACCGATCGCGACGGGATCGTTTCGTCGAAGGAAATCCGCGATTTCAAGCTCGAAGACGACAAAGAGTCGGTCTACGAATTCCAGGTGCCGGAGAATCTGAGTAGCCTGAAGATCACGCTGAGAGCGAAAATTCAAGTCCTAAGCATCGGCAATAAAACGGACCTCTCCGACTCGGTCACGTTCACGCTGAACCAAATCGACAAGACCGAACAGTTTGCAGACGTTCACTTCAGCCGTCTGGAGAAGGGCTACATTCTCTCGATCCTTGGCAAAACGGGCGAGGTGCTGGCCGATCGCGCGATC
>JANXLS010000313.1 GCA_025355035.1 Planctomycetota bacterium
GTCCGGGCGGACCTTTGCCGTTCACGCGGGACTTGATGGCATCACGCAGATCGTTGTCGAGTTTCGTGTAGGCGTCCTTCAGTTCGAGACTCATCTTGCACGGAATCAACACACGTTCCAACGTCGGCAGCGCCGGGCCGAGTTCGTCGAGGCTCATGAACACGGCGCGGTCAAGAAGGAAGTGGTTGAACAAGTCCGGCGAGATGCCGGGGCGCGGGCGCTCGTCGGTCTTGTACGATTTCCGGCGCCCGCACGCGCCACGTTCGATGCGGCCGGTGAAATCGTCGGCAATGTTGCGCACAATTTTGTGCTCCATCACCCCGTACCGCTGAACAAAGGCGCGCTCGTTGCGTGCGATTGGCGATACGCGGCCACCTTTATAGGCGTGAATGTCGAAGCCGCGCTGGTTCATGAGATCCGCGCTCATCCGAAATAGGGGGGCGTGCAAATCACTGGCCCGGCCACCGATCAGAGTTCCGGTAAGGGCCATTGTGTACCTGCACGCAGCGGCCAGCGTGCCGAACGTGTTGCCCTGCTCGGTCTCGGCACCGGCGAGTTCATGCACTTCGTCGGCAATTAAGAGGTCAAAGACGCCGCGCATCTTGCGCTGGATGTAGCGATCAATGTGCGGATTCTTCCGAAATCCCCGCGCATTCGTCGCCAGTTTGTCGCCGCATCCTGCACACGTCGCGGGTTCGTTTCGGATGATGTAGTCAGAATGGGCCACCGGCGTCGGGTCAACTTCGCTTGTTTGGAGAACATGGCCGCAACGCGGACAGACGGCGACATCGACGACTCGGCTGACTTCGAGAATTGTGCCGTTGTCGGTCGGGATTTCGCGCCGGTCGCTGTCGCCAGGCTGCATGTCGTCTGACGAATCGAGCCGGACACGCAGCTTCAATTTGCGCTTGGCGGCGCACGGCATCGCGACATCGAAGCCCAATTTTGCCGTGTCCTTGCCAATGACGGCGACCATCGGCGCGGCTGAGTTTCTGGCGGCGTCTTCGAATTTCAGCAGGTCAGTGAAGTTGCGGATGATCCGGCAATCAACGCCGGGAATCATCCACTCAACTTCGCGCCGCCACTTTCGGACGATGTGACCGGGACACATCACGAGAATCCGAAACGTCTGATGCTTCAGAAGCGACCAAGCTGCGGCCAGACTCATCGCAGTCTTGCCTGTTCCGCAATCGCAAATCGCCCAGACGCGAGATTTGACCTTCAGGCCAGCCAGAGCACCGGCAATCTTTTCGCGTTGAGATAAGTAGAACGTGAACGGACGGCCCGTCGCGGCGGAGCGGCAGGCTTCGATCTCAGACAAATCGGGCAGCGGTGCACCAGGCTTGTGGCGCGGGACCAGCACGGACTCCGCTCCCGCTGCGATGGCGGAGCCGTACTTCTGAATCAGTTCGTTAAGGTCACGAGCCAATGGCATCGCGAATCTCCTTTCGTTTTGAGAATGTGCCACTTGTGCCGCGACACGAAATGCCGGGCAATGCGGGGCAATCGAGTGTTTTGGAATTTGGCTATGCTGCGGTGCGGCGAGGAATGCCGGTTGAACGCACGTGCTCGGAAATGATGGAGTCAAAAGTGGTTTGTGCGTCGGCGGCAAGAACGAACGCCCTCAGCCCCTTCGAAACGCCGAACGTTTCGCACTCCAGCAACAGCCCCGACCGATGAATCTCCGGCATCAGCGCCGTGCCCCAATCCGCCAGCGTGGGACACGTCATCTTCTCCCGCAGTTTTCGCCATAGAGTTTCATCGTCCGGTGCCAACATGAGTTCGCCGGAACGGTCGAGCATCGCAACATGGTGAACATGCCGGGACCAGCCGTTCACGGCCAGCCGGACGTTGGCCAGGCGCGGCGATTCAGGCGGC
>JANXLS010000325.1 GCA_025355035.1 Planctomycetota bacterium
GACTCGCGATTCAATCTCGGTGCCGGGTCGTCCGTCGATCTCGATGCGTTTCTCTACGACAGCACCAATCTCGCTACCGCAAACATCCTCGATTCCAGTACCGACCCGCAATTCGCCGGCAACATTCCCAATGGCAATCCCAACGAAATCATGTCGTCCTTTACCAACAATACCGGCTCGACGAAGACGGTCTATCTCGCCGTCAATCTGGCCGCGGGTTCGAGCGCGAATCTGGTGCTCCGCGTCATCATTCAAAGTGATCTGCAACTGACGTTCCCGTCCAACGGCGTTAACGGCATGACCGCCTACGGGCACACGACGCTCGACGAAGCGATCTCCGTTGGAGCGATTTTCTACGGCGACATTGACAGCGGCGGCAAGTGGGCGGGCGATCTCAATAACGAAGATCCCAACGCAATCAATGCGGAAGCCTTTTCTTCAAAAGGCGGTATCGGTGCCAATGGAGTGCCATTCTATTTCGACACCGCGGGCAATCCGCTTGCCAATGCGCCGGTACGTCGCAACGCACCCTCCATAGCCGCACCCGATCGCGTCAACAACACCTTCTTCGGCAACGACATCAGTTTCGTCATCAACGGCGTCACGTACGATTCCGATAGTCTGCCGAACTTCGAAGGCACGTCCGCCGCCGCGCCTAACGCGGCTGCCGTCGCAGCGCTGCTCTTGGAACGTGCGCCGCTTTCGACTCCATCGCAAATCAAACTTGCTTTGCAGAACACAGCCATCGATATCGTCGCAACGGCGCCGCTCTCCAGTGTCGGCCCGGACGACATGACCGGTGCCGGTTTGGTCAATGCGCTTGCTGCCGCCAACGCACTCCCGGCGATCATCACCAATCCGATCTCCCAGACCACGTTGGATGGAAACTCAATCACCTTCTCCGTCGTAGCGTCAGGTGCTGCAACGTTGTCCTACCAATGGTTCAAGAATGGAACGCTTATCCCGAACGCAACAAGCGCATCCCTTCAACTGACCAACGTGCTGATTTCGGATGACGGCGCGAAATTCTATTGCATCGTCAACAATTCCGTCGGAACTGTCAGCAGCACGACCGCGACCCTGACGGTTCATCAAGGCCCAAAAATCACGCAGCAACCCGTTTCGCAACTTATCAACTACGGATCGACAGCCACGTTCACCTGTGTCGGGAACTCCGGTTTCATCACGTACCAATGGCAGCGCAATGGCACTCCCATTTCCGGCGCAACGAACCCATCCTACACAACTGCGGCCGTCGGTCCCAGCGATGACGGCGCTTTGTACACCTGTGTCGTCTCCAACCAATTTGCAAACATCACGAGCAACACGGCGAAATTGTCAGCGAATCCTCCGCCGGCAATCTTCAGCGGCCCGACCGCCAATCCGGGTGCGGGTATTGTCGGACAGACCATCCAATTCCTCGCCTCGGCCATTGGCGCAAATAACACGTCCGTAAATTACCTGTGGGATTTCGGGGATGGCACCAGCGCAACCGGAGCGCCCGTCACTCATGTTTATGCGGCCGCGCAAAATTACGCAGTCACCCTCACGGTTACCGATGCCAACGGAGCCATTTCGTCTGGAAAGCTCACGGAAATTATTTTCGTCGATGCGAACGCCGATGGCCTCCCCGATTTGGATCCGGCGATCGACAACAGCAGTTTCGTCGATGCGCTCCGAATCATCAAAGGGTACATGCCGCAATCACTCGTCATCAAGTCCTTGATCATCTCGTTGAACTTTGCGAAGATCCATTCCGACACGCTGACACTCACCGGTTCGCTGCCCGTGCCAGCAGGATTCAACGCGACGAATTCTCCAGTGACTCTGATCGTCGGCGGCGTTGGACGAACGCTGCTGCTTAACGCAAAAGGCAAGGGCACGAGTACGCCCAACGGTACTTTTCAGTTGATGTTCAGCACGAAAGCCAAGGGCCCAACGTTCGGAAAATTCTCATTCAAGATGTCGAAGGCGAATATCCAGAGCATCGTCGCGTCGAGTTCGAATTTGGCAAATGTGAACGCCACGAATGAAGGTCGCATCGTCCGCGCGACAATTTTCTTCAACGGCGGAATGTACGATATTGCTCAACCGCAAACGTACACGGCGAAGATGGGCAAAACCGGCAAGACGAAGTAGCGGCATCGCGTTCAAGAGAGTAAGATTCGTCTGCTGATTACGCGTTTCTTCACTCTGAATTTTATTCCCTTTCGAGGACGGTCATGCCGAAGTTTATTCACGCGGCGGATCTGCATTTGGACAGTCCCCTGCGTGGTCTTTCGCGTTACGACGGCGCGCCGGAAGACGAGTTGCGGCTTGCAACGCGCGAGGCGCTGAAAAATCTCGTTCGACTCGCCGAAGACGAAAAAGTCGATTTCGTGCTGATCGCCGGCGACGTGTACGATGGCGATTGGAAGGACTACAATACCGGCCTTTTCTTCGCATCGCAGATGAGTCGACTCCGCGCGCTCAACATTCCCGTGGTGATGATCAAGGGAAACCACGACGCTGAAAGCCAGATCACTAAAAACCTTACGCTTCCGGAAAACGTCACGCTGCTCAGCCACAAGAAGCCCGAGTCCAAAGTCTTCGAACAATTCAACGTCGCGATTCACGGACAAAGTTTCGAGACGAGAGTCGTTACCGAAGACCTCAGCGTCCGCTACCCGCGCGCATTTTCGGGCGGATTGAATATCGGCTTGCTTCACACGCTCGCCGAAGGGCAGGAAGGCCACGATTGCTACGCGCCTTGCACAATCGACGGATTATGCTCCAAGGGATATGATTATTGGGCACTTGGGCACGTTCACACGCGAGCGATTCTTCGCGACGCCGATCCGCTGATCGTTTTTCCCGGCAACATCCAGGGCCGTCACGCGCGGGAAACTGAAGGCAAAGGTTGCACGATCGTTTCATACGACAACGGAAAAATCATCGATGCCCAGCATCGCGATCTTCACGTCGCGCGCTGGATCGTTGCGCCGATCGACGCATCCGACGCGACCCATGTGGCCGATGTCATCGTGCTGACGAAAACCGCCTTGCGCGACATCGCTTCGAAGTACGGCGACAAACTCATCGCCGCACGGGTCGAAATCCGCGGTGCAACGCGCACGCATTCAGAACTTCTCTCCGATCCCGAATACATCGTCAGCGAAATCCGTGCGGGTGCGACCGATGTCGGCAACGGTCAGATCTGGGTCGAGAAAGTAAAACTAGTCACCACAGCGCACCGCGATGTCGCCGAAATGATCAACGAAAGTTCGGCGCTTGGAACCATGCTCCGTTCGATCATGAATTCCGCCGCTTCCAACGCGCTCGACCCAAGCGTCCTCGAAGAGTTGGCCGCGCTTCATGATAAGCTTCCGTCGGAACTCACCGATCCTCTGGATGGTTTCGACGCTGTCGATTTGAAAGATCCGGCAAAATTGGAAGCGCTCATCAACGACGCCCGCAGCCTGCTGATTTCAAAGGTCAAATCCGCCTATAATGGAGGAGTTTGAACGTGCGGCTCAAGGAATTGCAGCTCCTTAAATACGGTCATTTCGACGATGAAATGCTCCGCTTTCCCGGATCGACGCCGGGACTTCACATCGTTTTTGGACCCAATGAAGCCGGCAAAAGCACGGCCTTGCGCGCGTTAAAAGCGCTGCTATTCGGGATCGCACGCAGCACCTGCGACGACTTTTTGCACGGGGGCGATTTGCTCAGTGTCGGTGCGATTCTGGAATCGGCCGATGGTCGCTCGTGTGAGTTGCAACGCTGGAAAAAAACACCGACTCTGCGCGATCGAGACGGAAAAAAGGCTGCGGATTCCAGCCTGCTGAATCAATGCCTGGGCGGAATGGACGCGGATTCTTTCCAGCGCCGTTACGGGCTTGATTTCGACGAATTGCAGCGCGGCAGCAAAATATTATTGGAAGAAAAAGGAAACGTCGGCACCAGCATTTTTTCAACGAGTCTGGGCGCGCTCGATGTTCGAAAGGTGCTGACCGAACTGGAGGAAAAGGCCGCGGAACTTTTCACGGCAAAAGCGCGAACTCGTTCGATCAACACGGCAATCGCCAATTACGCGCAGTTGAAAAAGCAGATCAAAGATGCCTCGTTGACCGTGCGAACATTTCTCGAAAAAGAGGAACAGATTCACGAAGCAGCGGGCAAACTGGAGTTTGTGAAGCAACTCCAGCGAAACTTGAGTGCACGCAAAACGCAGCTCGAACGCATTCGCCGAACGCGCCCGATGATCGCGGAGCTCATTGAGTTCGAAATCCAGCTTAAGGACAATGGTTACGTCGCGCAACTTCCCGGCGACTTCATCGCCGAGCGCCGAATCCTTTCTGAAAACTTACGCAAATTGCAGGATGAAATCGCGGAACGAACACGGGAAATCGCGAACGTTCAAGAGGACATTTCAAAACTGCATGTCGCTGCTGACGTGCTCGAGCGCGACGCGGACATCAACGATTTGCAAAAAAAGTTAAGGAGTTATGCTGACGCGCGCGCTGATTTGCCAGGACTCAAGGCGAAAGCGGATAAAGCCCGCGAAGAGGCCGAATTCATCCTCAAAATACTGCGACCCGGCATGCCGCTTTCGGATGCGGAGTCGCTGCGTCTTCGCGCGGACCAAATCACCCGCGTTCGCGGTTTGGTCGGCGAAGAAAAGCCGCTCCGAAACACACACGAAGCCCTTGCGGCGGAGGCGCGGGAACTAGAAGATGAATTGAAAACCGCGAAAGAGAAACTCGCGCAGATGCCGCAGCCGTGTTCAATCGAGCACCTGTCCGAAAGCATCGCGACGATTCAACGCAAAGGCGATCTGAACGCAAAACTCGCGGACGAAAAGCAGAGGTTGGAACGACTGCGAGACGAATCCGAAACCAAGCTGAAACGACTGCCTTTCTGGAACGGAACGCTGGATGAACTCGCCACGATAAAGGTTCCCGGGATCGACGCGATTTCGGAATTCGATCAACGCAAGCAGCGGATCGAAGCCGACCTGTCGCGTCTGGCGACTCAAACTGAAGGCCTCGACAAGACGATTGCGGATTGCAGTGAAGACATAGCGCGGTTGCAGCAATCGGGTGGAGCAATCCCAACGGGTCAACAATTGGACGCGGCACGCATCCATCGCGGAAAAGGCTGGGAGTTGATCCGCCGT
>JANXLS010000334.1 GCA_025355035.1 Planctomycetota bacterium
CAGTGGAAGGCGAAAAATCGTGCGGCCTAATTCACGCAGTATTGGGCGTCCCGCCTGCATCGGAGAATTTGCAGGCGGGACGCCCGCACCACAATAACTCAAAAGTTACAGTCCCCGCATCCACACATTGCTTTGCGAATCCAGACCAGTAAACTATCGTCCAACCGCATGAGGACTCCCGACGGTGTTTGAACTCGCTGCCAACTACGCCCCCGCAGGCGATCAACCCAAAGCGATCGAAGCCCTCGTCGATGGCCTGAAAAAAGGCCTGCGCCACCAAACGCTCCTCGGCGTCACGGGATCCGGCAAGACGTTCACGATGGCCAACGTCATCCAGCAGATGCAGAAACCGGCACTGGTCATCAGCCACAACAAGACGCTTGCGGCCCAACTCTACAGCGAATTCAAAGCGTTTTTCCCGAACAACGCCGTCGCCTATTTCGTCAGTTACTACGACTACTACCAGCCCGAAGCCTACATCCCCTCGCGCGACATCTACATTGAAAAAGACGCCGCCATCAACGAGGACATCGACCGCCTTCGGCTCGCTGCGACGTCCGAACTGATGTCGCGTTCGGACGTGATCATCATCGCCAGCGTCTCCTGCATCTACGGCCTCGGTTCGCCCGACCTGTACTCGCAAATGGCCGTGCTCGTCGAAAAAGGCCAGATTGTGGATCGAACGGAACTGCTCCGTCGTTTCAGCGAAAATCATTATCAGCGCAACGAGCTCGATTTTGCGCGCGGAAAATTCAGGGTGCGCGGCGACGCGGTCGAAGTCTTTCCGGCCTACGACGAAACCGCCATCCGCATCGAACTCGACTTCGACACCGTCGGCGGGCTTTACGAAATCAATCCGCTCACCGGGGAGATCTTGAAAGAATTCGACAAAGTCGCGATCTTCCCCGCGAAGCATTATGTGATGCCCGAAAACAATCTTCCCAACGCGATCGAAGGCATCACGGCCGAACTTGAAGCGCGTTTAAAAGTGCTGCGCGACGAAAACAAAATCCTCGAAGCCCAGCGCCTCGAAATGCGCACCCGATACGATCTCGAAATGATCGAGGAAGTCGGATACTGTTCGGGCATCGAGAATTATTCGCGCCACCTTGACGGGCGCCTGCCCGGAACCCGTCCGTTCAATCTGATGGACTTCTTCCCGAAGGACGACTACCTGCTCTTCCTCGACGAGTCGCACGTGACGATCCCGCAGGTGGGCGGCATGTACGAAGGTGACACGTCGCGCAAGCGCACACTCGTCGAGCACGGTTTCCGCCTGCCCAGCGCGATGGACAACCGCCCCATGAAGTTCGCCGAATTCGAATCGGTGATGCCTTCGACGATCTATGTCAGCGCCACACCGCGCGATTACGAATTGAAGAAATCGGAAGGCCGCGTCATCGAACAGATCATCCGCCCGACCGGCCTCGTCGATCCGCCGATCGAAATCCGCAGGACCGACGGCCAGATCGAGGATATTTTAAACGAGTGCCGCATCCGCGCCGCGCGCAACGAACGCGTGCTCGTCACCGCGCTGACCAAGCGCCTCTCCGAAGATCTCTCGACGTACCTGCGCGAGGCCGGGCTGCGCTGCCGGTACCTTCACTCCGAAATCGACGCCATCGAACGCGTCGAGATTTTGAAAAATCTGCGCCAGGGGAAATTCGACGTCCTCGTGGGCGTCAATCTGCTGCGCGAAGGTCTCGATCTGCCCGAAGTTTCGCTCGTCATGATGCTCGACGCCGACAAGGAAGGTTTCTTGCGAAGCAAGAGTTCGCTGATTCAGAACATCGGCCGCGCCGCGCGCAACTCGGCCGGACAGGTCATTTTGTACGCCGACCGCATGACCACGGCGATGTCCGAAACCATCGCCGAATGCGAACGCCGTCGCACGATCCAATTGGCCTACAACGCGAAACACGGCATGGTCCCCACGACCATTCTGAAAGGCTTCAACGAAGGCATCGAAGCCGTGATTGCACAGCGCGAAAGCCGTGAGCTGGAAGAAGCAATCACCGGCATCGGAGCCGACGCACTCGATCAGGCTGAAAAAATTCAGGCGCTCGAAATTGAAATGGAACGTCTTGCCGACGAACTGCGTTTCGAAGAAGCCGCTGCTCTGCGCGATAAAATTCTCGAATTGAAAGGCGGAAAGAGAGTCGAACGCGGCATCGGCGGCCTGCGCAAAAAACGCAACAAGCGCAGCGCCCCCTCCAAATCCATGCGCGGCGAAGCCGCTCCGCTCTTCGACTTCCCCGACCTCGCCGCCGCCGAAGATGCAGCCCCCTATGGCCAAAGGCGCAGTCGCCGTGGGAAACGTTCTTAACAGCATTAACAGCATTAACATCGAATAACGCGAATCTGCTCGAATTTACACGAATAATTTTAGAGAAAATTCATTTCAAACTTTTCGCGTTGATTCGCGCAGATTCGCGTTATTCGATGTTAAAGCCGTTTGAGTGCTATCGTTTCAAGAGCAGTTTCAGAATTAACGCAATCAAGCCGAGACATGCGATCGCGAGTGTTCCAAGCGCTGCGGGCATTCGCGTCGGTTGCGGGAGAAAGCTGAAGGCCTTGTCCAGAATGCTCTCCACGCCATCCGGCCGCTCAGTGGGTGCCGGAAGCTTGCCCCCGGTGCGTTGCGGAAAATGGGTCGTCTGGACGGGTTTCTTCAAGCTCGGAATCTGCCCAGCCAGACATTGATCGATGGCGGAGCGCAGTTGTTGCGTATTCTGCGGACGTTTTTCCGGTTCCTTTTCCATCATCAGGCAGATCAGGCCGCTGGCCGGTTTGGAAAGCGACTTGTTCATTTCAATGGGCGGGCGCAACGGCGTCGAAATGTGTTGTGTCATCACCACGACAGGGTTCGAACCGGGGAACGGAACGGCACCCGTGGCGAGATGATAGAGCGTTGCACCCAGTCCATAAATGTCCGCGCGAATGTCCACATCGAGCTGCCCACGCGCCTGCTCCGGTGACAGGTAATAGGGCGTTCCAACCGCAAATCCAGCCAGCGTCAAACGCTGGTCGCCAGCGCCAGCCGTGGCCAGTCCGAGATCCGTCAAGCGGAAGACGCCGGTCGACGTCATCATGATGTTCGATGGCTTGAAGTCGCGGTGGACAATCCCGTTGCGCTCGGTCTCCTCCAGCGCCGAACACATGTGCGAGGCGACCTTCAGCAGCTCATCTTCATGAAAGGCACCGTTCTTTTTCAACATCGATTCAAGGTCGGGGCCATCGACGTAATCCATCGCGATGTAGTGATACTTTTCGAACATTCCGAATTCCACCGCCGAGACGATGTTCGGATGCGACAAGCGCTGCGTAACGCGCGATTCGCGTTTGAAGCGCTCGAGCAATTCTTCGTCTTTGGCCATTTCGGGCGGGAGGATCTTCAGCGCAACCATGCGGCCTGTGGCCATCTGTTTGGCGAGATACACGGAACCCATGGCGCCTTGGCCGAGCTTGCTGATGATGTCGAAATCGCCGACCCGTTTGTACTTCTTCGCGCCGGGAACGGGCGTGTAATGCGGTACATTGTCCGCGCCGCCGGTCGTGGACTCGCCGTTGATCGGGCCAGAGGTCGGCACAGGTTGTGGACCCGTTGCGGCGGGCGGAGCCGGTTGAACGGAATCGGCGGTTGGATGGGGGTCGTTTGGCGTAGGCACCGGTTGAGATCAATCCTTTGGCGGCTTGAAGTTGTCTGGAATAGTCAATACATCACCTTCCTCAAAGGCGAGTG
>JANXLS010000337.1 GCA_025355035.1 Planctomycetota bacterium
GCTTGTCGGGCGTGATTGGAACATTCCGCTCGAACTTCAGGCGGATATTTTCATCTGCGATCTGCGCCTTCCGCGCCGGTCGGAACTCGAAGAATACATTCGCAGCCTGTGCGTGATCTATACGGAGAAACTTGCCGGGAAGGTCGAAATCAAACAGGATTCTATTCCCGATTTGGTTCGTGCTTGCACGGGCCTGACGCTCGAAGAAACCAAATCCATCGTCGCGCTGTCACTGGTTCGTTTCAAAGCCATCGGACCGGAATCGATCAAAATGGCCATCCGCGAAAAACGGCAGATTGTCCGGCGCGGCGGCATTCTTGATTACGAAGAACCCGCCAAAGGCATGGCTGACATCGGTGGTCTCGCGCAACTCAAAGCGTGGATCGCAAAGCGCGGAGCGCTCTTCAGCGACGCCGCACAGAAGGCTGGCATCCAGTCACCGAAGGGCATGCTTCTGGTGGGTGTTCCGGGCACGGGCAAGACACTCTGCGCCCGTGCCGTCTCGGTCGCGTGGAATCTGCCGTTGGTGCGCCTGGACGCCGGACGTCTGTTCGGTTCGCTCGTCGGCGAAACTGAAGGCAATTTACGTGCGGCACTGCGCACGGCGGAAGCAGTTTCGCCATGCGTGCTTTTGGTTGACGAAGTCGAAAAAGCTTTCGCGCCCAGTGCCGGCGGGGACGGCGGAACTTCCGCGCGCGTGTTCGGAAGCCTGCTCGCTTGGCTAAACGATAAGCAGTGTCCCGTGTTCGTCGTCGCGACGGCGAACGACATTTCCAAGCTGCCGCCGGAGTTTCTGCGCAAAGGCCGCTTCGATGAAATCTTTGCTGTCGATCTTCCCGACAATGCCAGCCGCGCGGAAATTCTGGGCATTCACTTGCGCCGAGCGGGACGCGAATTTGCGAAGCCGGACATCTTGGCCACTGCTCGTTCAGCGAAAGGATTTACCGGCAGCGAACTCGAAGCCGCCGTGCAAAGCGCACTGATCGAAGCCTTCAGCGACGGCGCACGTTCGCTATCGCTGAATGATCTTTCCAGCGCGCTGAAATCCACGGTTCCGCTTTCGAAAACCATGTCAGAACGCATCGACGCCGTTCGCGAATTCTGCAAGAGTGGACGCGCAGTGCCGTCCGGAACAACGCTCGAAGACGATGCCGCCGCGCAACGCGCATCGCCTTCGGTGGAACTGTGAGGGCACACATGGCATCTAAAAAGCGACGTCGAGAACCGATTCACGATAGCCCGCAATCATACGAACACCGCACCGAAATCGCGCTCTACGCACTCAATCACACACTGCAATCTGCAAACTATTTATCGCTCTTCCTGACCGAACAACTCGGCACTGATTGGCAGAAATTGGACCATCTGCTCGCCGCCGCCCGTTCGGA
>JANXLS010000351.1 GCA_025355035.1 Planctomycetota bacterium
GTTCGCTGATCGCATCGGCAGCGGCCAGAATCGCGTCGATACGACGACCGATTTCCAACTCTTCAGCGTCGATTTCTTCAACGTCTTCCGGACGGACGATGCCTTCGAATTTCGGGCGTGTCTGCCCACGCTTGCGATTGAATTGCACTTTCTCGCCTGTAAGCGGGATGCCCTGTGCGATCAGCGCATCTTGCAGCGCCTTTGCGTCCAACGCTTCCCGTTCCGCCGTTTCAGCCGCCTCGATGTCCAAACGTGATTCCTCGTCTGGAGCATTCGGATCTCGTGAGTTCACGTCAAAGTTTCCGAACGCTTCGGTCTGAACCACACGGATCGACCGGCGTCGGATCAACTCCAGCAGTGCGAAAAACGTCGCAGCAATGTCCGATCGATTGAACGGATCGAGCACCAACTCAACAAAGCGCGCGAACGGCCGCGATTTCAACAATTTCTCAATGCGCGTGATACGGTCTTCGATGGACTCCGTGTCCAGGACAATGTTGCGCGGCTGCTGCGCAAGTACGGCTTTCATGATGCGCTCGTACGACGAGAACAACCCATACAAATCGATGTTCACCAACGCCTCGCGCGCAAGTGAACGATCGGTTTCAGCGCCTGCCTCAACCGCGGGTTCCGGAATGTCGTCGTTCATTCCCCGCGAATGGTGGCATCCCCACCACTCTGAAAGAAGTTCGAGCGCCTTGGCCTGATCCTTCAAGCGCCTGTATTCGAGAAGCTGCCGCACCAATTCGCTGCGCGGGTCTTCAATGACGTCGTCTTCTTCTTCGCTGATAATTTCTTGAACAGGCAGCAATTCGCGGCTCTTAATCTCCATCAAAGTGACGGCCATGACGAGAAATTCGCCGGCCAGTTGCAAATCCCATTGGCCGGCTTGATCCATGAATTGCAGGTACTGCTCGAGAACCTTGGCGATGGAAATGTCCGCGATCTCGACTTCGTTTTCCTTTATCAAATAGAGGAGGAGATCCAGCGGCCCTTGAAAATCGTCGAGGTGTGCAGAAAAATCGACGCGATTGCTCACGGCGGTGCGCGGCTTGGGCGCTTCGGGCGGCGGTGTGGAGCCTCCCGGTGTAATTCCGTTCTCGTTCAGACTTTCGGACATATCGTTAGGATAAGCTTTTTATCAAAAACTTCAACCAGTACGAAAAATGAATGACGAGTTACAGCCCGCCACGGATTTTAATTGCGATCAAAATATAACACACTCGACTCCTTTACGCGCCGAACTTTGTAGCGAAGTCATTTCGGACCCAATTGCTTCTGCGACCACGTTTTCGAAAGGCCGAACTTCCGGAGCAGTCCTTTTGGCAGAGCGCAAATCGCTCGCAGTTCATCGAGTGTTGAATCCAAACACTTGAGCTTGAATGCGATCGAATAACGTTGCTGCCGATGTTTATCGCAGCTCCATAATTGGGCTCCGCTCAATGAATTCAGCAACCAATCGCGTCGAGCAGACGACGGTTCGATGCGTTTCATGAAATCCGAATCGACTGTCGCGCCCAGATGCATCGACGCCAATTGAAATCCAAGCCACATGCCTGTGCGGACGTGCCATGATGTTGCGCGTTCGACGCATGTATTCCAATCGAGCCTCTTCCGCGCGATCCAGGCAAAATCAGCGACGAGCATCAGCGGTTGGGCTGCTTTGCGCGGCATGTTTGCCGCCGCGAGGAGAAGCGTATCCTCATCGCTCGGCACACGAATATCCTTCACGATCTTGGAACGCGATAGAATTTCGCTGATTGGAATTCGGGCTGGCGCTTGAAGCCCGTCGTCGCCCGTGTACGACCAATGCAAATCGATCTGAACCGGAAAGCCCGGCAAACGTTCTCGGGAGTAACTGCATTCGATCGGATTCGTGACGCTCTTTGAATCCAGCACATAACCCAGCTTTCGCAAAACCGCGTCGGCTCCTTTTAGAGAACGAGGCTCGATCAGTACATCGATATCCACAAAGGGCCGCAGGGCGGGGCGGTCGTAGACGGTCAGCGCGAGCGCCAATCCTTTGGCGAAAACGGCATCAATTTGGGCAGCGCTGAAGGCGATGTTCAGCTCCGCAGCGGCTTTGACGTGGACGCTGGAATTCAGCGCCAAGTCCACGGTTATATCATTCCAATCGCCGGGAATCTCAAACTGCCACTTCTGCAATGCGTCTTGAACCAGAGCAATCAAACCATGATCGCCAGCGAGGGTTAGCAGCGAATCAAGCCGTGTAGACGACCACTCTGAACGGTTCTTGCCGTTGAGAATGTCAAAAAGCATATCACCATCGAGTTTATCATCCATACGCGAGTGTGACCCAAGATCCTCGACCGCAAAAAGGCGGCATATCTTTATCCGCGACGTGTGCCGCTCTCTGGCGATCGCGGTTCTGCCGAGTCTGTTCCTTTTTCAAATCCGCTATTGATTTATCGGCTTCTTGGCGCATAAGTGAAGGGTTACAAACGATCATTCGTGCTCGTTATGGGAGATAGCGGGCATCGTTTTTCCTCACAACAATTCTCTCCCCACTTTTTCAAGGAGGTTTTTCCAATGGCGTTCACATTGCCTGCACTGCCTTATGCGCCCGAAGCGCTGGAGCCGCATATCGATAAGATGACCATGGAGATTCACCACGGCAAGCATCACAATGCTTACGTGACGAATCTGAACAATGCGCTGAAGGATCACGCGGACCTGTTGGCGCTGCCGATCGAAACGATCCTCGCCGACAAATGCGCCAAGGTTCCTGAAGCCATTCGCCAAGCGGTCATCAACAACGGTGGCGGTCACGCCAATCATTCGCTCTTTTGGACGACTCTCGCACCGAACGCTGGCGGCGAACCCACAGGCGAAATCGGCGACGCGATCAAGAGCACGTTCGGCGGTCTGGCCGGTCTGCAGGAAAAGATGAACGACGCTGGAACAAAGCGCTTTGGCAGCGGCTGGTCGTGGCTCGTCAAAAAGGGCGGCAAGCTCGAAGTCTACTCGACGGCCAATCAGGATAGCCCGATCATGGTCGGCGACACGCCGCTCTTCGGCATCGACGTATGGGAGCACGCCTACTATCTGAAGTACCAGAACCGCCGCCCGGATTATTTGAAGGCCATCTGGAACGTCGTCAACTGGGCCGAAGTGAACAAGCATTTCAAAGCCTAATTTTTCTGCCGCTGGGTGGCAATGGCAGCATTTTTATAACGGTTTAAAAGTGGCTGCCGTTGCCGCAGTTGTCCTACAGGAGAACTTTCATGACTCACGAAAATACACAATCCCATTCCGACCGCCGCTCGTTCATCGCCACTGGCTTGGTTGCAAGCGCCGCCATTTTGGCGACGGGCCCGGGCTTGGTTTGGGCCGATGGCGCAGCATTCGTAGTTCCGAAACTCGCCTACGGTTTCGATGCGCTCGAACCGCACATCGACGCCAAGACGATGGAAATTCATCATGACAAGCACCACGGTGCTTACGTTGCAAATTTGAACAAGGCCATCGCCGGGAATGCAGATCTCGCGAAGCTTACGATCGAAGAATTGCTCGCGGACAAAGCGGCAAAGGTTCCGGAAGCGATTCGTCAGGCCGTCATCAACAACGGCGGCGGGCATTACAATCACACGCTCTTTTGGGCCAGCCTCGCGCCGAACGCGGGAGGCGAACCGAAGGGGCAGTTGGCGGACGCAATCAAGAGCACGTTTACCGATTTCGCATCCTTCACGGGCAAGATGAACGAAGCGGGCATGAAGCGCTTTGGCAGCGGTTGGGCATGGCTCGCGAAGACGGCTGACGGCAAACTCGAAATTTATTCTACGGCCAATCAGGACAGCCCGATCATGGAAGGCAAAAAGGCGATTCTCGGAATCGACGTTTGGGAACACGCGTACTATCTGAAGTACCAGAATCTGCGCGCGGATTACCTCAAGGCCATTTGGAACGTGATCAACTGGGCCGAAGTCGAAAAGCGCTTCGCCTAATCGCTGAACTGTCTTTTTTAACACAGAGGCATGAAGACGCTGAGGCACGAAAAACAACGGGAAAGTTAGAGCCCTAAGGGTTTCAAAACTTTTTTAATTCCTTTTCCGTTGTGCCTTCGTGTCTTTGTGCCTTTTGTGCTAAAAACCAAATTAACAAACGCTCAGCGTACCGCTGTCCCTGAACGAATTCGGAGAATTCAACGATGGCTGCCGTATTTGAAACCAACTTGCCCGGCTTGAAATTGCTTGCGCGCGGCAAAGTTCGCGATGTGTACGACATGGGTGACAAATTGCTGATTGTCAGCACCGATCGCTTAAGCGCGTTCGACGCTGTTCTGCCGACGCCGATTCCGGACAAGGGCCGCGTGTTGAATGGCCTGTCGCGCTTTTGGTTTAACTTTCTGGGTGATACGCCGCGCAACCATCTCATTACTGCTGACGTGGATCAAATGGGGCACGGACTCGAAGT
>JANXLS010000400.1 GCA_025355035.1 Planctomycetota bacterium
GACATCTGGTCAATGATTTGGATCTTCAGATTCGAAGCAAGACGCATCGTTATCGAGGGAACGACCTGCTGGGTGGGGTTTCGGTGGAGGGAGGATCCTTTGATCGGCTGAACAACGTGGAACAGGTGAAGGTCACTCCGACAGCCGGAGAGATGTTCGAGGTCTCCGTCTGGGCCCATCAGATTGTTCAAGGCCCGCAGCCACACGTCCGTATAGAATTTGGCCTTCTCGTTGACATAATCCTGCTCGATCTGTTCGCGGCGTCCTTTGTCGTTATAGTCCGCCTGTTGCGCTTTGTGTTTGCGGATCAGCTTGACGATATGGTATCCGCGCGCCGATTTCAACGGCGGTGTGATCATCCCCACCTCGTAGTTGTTCTTCTTGATTTCGTTATAAAACAGAATCGACTCGGGGCAATCGACGGGATTTTCATCCGGATAACAGCCGCTGACCAGTCCATGGCGTGCTTTGTTTTCAGCAGTGTCGTCGGAGTAGGTATCCACAAGCTCCGCCCACGAATCCGGCTTCGCGAGAACTTGCTGATAGATCTTGTCGGCGATCATCAACGCGGTCTGTTGGGCCGCTTTATCCATGCGCAGCATGCCGCCGGCAGGCGTGATCATGATATGCGCGATTTCATACCACGGCGGAATCGAATACTGCTCCCGCGCCATCGCAAATTCGAATCGGAGCGTTCGCTCGAAGTCGTCCTTGTTTCGGGGAATAACTTTCTCCGAAATGGCTGTCCGAAGAATCTCGCTGGCTTCGATCGCGCGGCGGTATTCCGATTCAGTCTGACCGTATTTCTGATAGAGAAACTCGATCCACGACAGGCTGGCGTACGTTTTGTTTCCGTGGATTAATTTATCGTATTCAACCCGATCGTCGTTCAGATTTCGCTGCATGGTCTCTTCTTTGATTCGCACCGGCTGAGGACGCGGCGCGTTGGGCGAGCGGTGTTCCGGGCTGGAACACAACCACTCCATGAACGCTACGCCCCGGTCTTTCAAAATCGACATGACCACTTCGCGATTAATCAATCGCGTCAGCGCCTCTTCGCCTTCCGTGCGGACCAAATCGCGCCAGACTTCCGAGCGTTTGATCGGAACGCCGTTCACGCGGCCGACAACCGGATCGGGGTCCATTGCGGCATCCGTGCCGGCCTTGGGCGGCCACAGCGTTGCTTTTTCAGTTTTCAAATCAGCGCGCGCCGCAAGCGATGCCAACCACGATTCGGAACGAAGTTGGATTTCGTTTTCGATATACAGCCGGCGGACTTTTTCCTTCGCCTGAGTGAAGGTCAGGACGCGCGGGAATTTCACGTCGAGCATCTTGACGATGTGCCAGCCGAATTGCGTCTTGATCGGCCCGGCGATGTCGCCGACTTTGATGCCTCGCGTTCCTTCGTAAAATTCGCGCACCATCGGGCCGTATTTGTGATACCAGCCGACTTCACCGGGAAGGAAACCACGCTTCTGACGCAACGTTTGAACCGGCGATTTGTCACCGACGCGGCGCGGCATGACTTGATCGGCGGGATCGCGCGAGAAGCGTCGGACGTAATCGTTGAAGCGCTGCGGATACGCCTGAAGTTCCTGACACAACCGTTCGGCTTGAAGCTTCGAATTTCGCCACGCATCGTTGACTTCCTCCGTGGGTGCGTCGACGATGTTGATGTTCTCTTCCTTGTATTTATCCAAACGTTCCTGGCGCATCGTTTCATATTCAAGCATTTGCCCCATCGTCGATTTTGTGCGCGCACTTCGGCTCATGTCACGCGGATCGAGCGGCGTGATCAGAATATGTGCGGCGCGGTAGCGGATCGGTTCCTGGAACAAATCGGGATAGCGCTCAAAAAATTTTCGCAGTTCCGTATCGTCCGGGTTGATGTCGGAGGCCATGCAACGGCGGGACAGCAGCCGCTGGCGAATAACGGTGTTTTTATATTCTTCGATCGAAACATTGAATTTGGAACGTACCGTTTCTTCCATCGGTACCGGCTTGTTCGGATCGCGTTCGATCCCGACGAGATCGTCGGCAAGATCGTTTTTATCGAGTTTGTACTGCATCTCGATGTCCTGATCGGTGACGACAATTTTCTGTTCAGTAGCCGCTTGTTGAATCAGGATTCGATGAACCAAACGCTCCAGCGCCTTGGTGCCAGACGCGCCAACCAACTCGCGCACAAGTTCCACGCGCCCGATGGGCTGTCCGTTTACATCCGCTACAATTTCAGGAATACCTTCGAGGCCCGGAAAGCCGGAGTCCGCCGCGCGCACAGTCCATGCGGCCATGAGAGCCAAAGCCGCAAATGATACCGAGCGAATAGAGAAGTTCATAGATAACAATTCATACCCAAGATGCCTTCAGTTCGCAACCAGCAAATTCGGAAACCACAAATGGGATCAGAAAAAAGCAGGACATAGGTCTCGACAAACGCTTGAGAGATCGTGACCTTTTATTGCCCTTTCTTTTCTTTGCGCCTTTGCGAGAGATCATTTAAAGGGACTGAACGGTTACGAACTTTGAACCGCCGTCATTTCCCCTTCGCCATCGGAAGATTGACCCAATTGAAAGCGTCTGTGTCGCACGGATGGATTGAACCGAAGACGCGCATTCCGACGATTGTCGAATAGACCATCAGCAGCGACGCTGCCCATCCGAGCATGCTGCCAAACGAATCAGCGGCGTCGATGATGTAATAGGCTGGGACATATCCCACGGCGAGTATCAGAAGCAGGAGCATGTAATAGAACATCAGTTTGAGCAGAGCGTTGAACAGAATAGGCGGACTGAGTACGTCGATGATCGGAAAGAGCGCAATCATGCCGAGCGTCAGCGGACAAATGAAGAGCGCGAAAGCCAGCAACGCTTTCAGCGTGTTGTCGCGATTAACGCGATACCAGAACGTCTTCAGCGTGTGCGTTGTATCCGCCTTCGATCCCGCCACTGCGGGTATTGCAGCACCGGGGGATACGCTCAGGGCGGGGCCCGGCGATACCGACGGCTGTATGTCACTGCTGACGAATCCGATCGATTGGTCGATGATGTACGAGCGAAGATCCGGGTTGCCGAGCGGGACGTAAATAATGGCTGGTGCCAGTGCGACCAGCGTTGCCAGAAGAAACAGGCCAATCGGCTTGACAATGTCTCTTGAGGGATCGTCGATCGACGGATGCGTTGCTTCACCATCGTAACCAAAGGCTGCGACGCGAACGATCTTGATCAACCAAACGCCGATCACCACGCAGACGGCGAGACCTGCGAGCACATCAAATTCGAACGCCAGCCACACGCCCAGCGCGCCTCCCACCAGCAGGTATTTTTGATCGTGGATCAACGGATACAAAAACGCGCTGGCCACGCGTTCGCCGAAATCGCGAGTCTGTTCGACCGGTGCTATGCGCTTGAGGCTCTTCGACGAAATTCCCGGTGCGGCACAGACTGCGCAAAGTTGCCGCTGCCGCACATCCTGAACACAATCCGCGCAAAAAACGCTGCCGCAGAGTTCGCACTTTTTGTCGGCGACGACGGTCGGATGATTCTTGCAATAATACGTTCGCTTCTCCGACATGCGAGCGGACGGTTGAGGCGCACTGGCTTCCGAACCGGAATCCGCAATCGCTGCGTTTCGGATCGAAGAGATTTTAGAACTGCTTCCATCTGGCAGAGGCGGAAACGGCGCCGCGTCGACGCGTCCAAATGGAACGCTGGCTTCCGCCTTGTTTTGTACTGCCTTTGCTAATAAATGTGTGGGTTGGGCCGGGGCTTCGATTTTCGGGGTAATTGGAGCGGAACATCTGGGACAGAGAACTTTTCCGCTAACGATTTTGATGCACAGACTACACAACGGAACGTTGCACAATTTGCAGTGCGCCTTGGCTGGAAGGGGCGGATGAAATTTGCATCCTTGGACGGTACGTGGCGGCGCGAAAGTGCCCATGCGCACAATGTTACAATTGCTTTTCGGTAAGTCAAAGAGGAAAGAAATAGGCAAAGCCGAGGGAATAGGCTGCCAGCCTGATCTTCGAAAATCACCCCCGCCTCATCGATTTCAATATAGTACGTACACGTATTATACGCTCGCATTTTCTCCCGCGTCGGTTATGAAGTTGCCCAAAATCAGTTTTGTGTTTGGAGGGCGCTGCGAATGATGCCGAATGAGCTTGTTTTTTCGATGCCGCTGCTTGCTGTTGATTCAGGTGGCGGTGTGGAAGACGTGCTGCTGAAAGTGTTGGTTCAGCTCTGCGTGATTCTGATTTGCGCGCGTTTATTTGCAATCGTGTTTCGCTGGTTCGGGCAGCCGGCCGTTGTGGGCGAAACGGCGGCGGGACTGGCGTTGGGGCCGTCATTGTTTGGGCATTTTTTTCCTGAATTGTCGAAACAGATTTTCGATCCGAGCGTGGATCTCGTTTTCAAGATGTTCAGCCAACTGGGGCTTATCCTGCTGCTTTTTATGGTGGGTTTGGAATTCGATTTTTCGCATCTGAAGAAACACGGTCGAGCATCGCTTCTGATCTCGCTTCTCGGCATTGTCATTCCGTTCGGAATGGGTTGGGTTCTTGCGCACCATTTGCATTCCAGTCTGCATCTCGATGTGCCGCTGAATGGCTTTGCGCTATTCATGGGCACGGCGATGTCGATCACGGCGATCCCGGTTCTCGCCAGGATCATGATGGAACTCAACATCGCGCCGACGCGTTTGGGTGCGATCACGATCACGGCTGCGGCGGTGAACGACGCGGTGGGCTGGATTCTACTGGCATCGATTTGCGCAATGGTCCGATCGTCGTTCTCACTGGAAAAGTCGCTGTTGATGGCGGCGGAGACACTCGCTTTTTCGCTGTTCGTCTTGTTTGTTTTGAAGCCGCCATTGATACGGTTGATGCGGCGCATGATGGAACCCGGTGCGCCGGCCGAACGGGCGAAACTGGGTGTGAACGGATTGTCGGCGGTCTTCGTGCTCCTTTTTCTGTGCGCCATTGCGACGAACCTGATCGGGATCTTCGCGATCTTCGGCGCATTTTTGCTGGGAGCATCACTCTCGTCGGAGGTCGAATTCAAAGAAGCGGTCGGCGAGCGGATTCACGATTTGGTGGCGGCGTTGTTCCTGCCGATTTTTTTCGCCCACACCGGCTTGCGAACCCAGATCGGCTCGCTTGATTCCCGCGCGTTGTGGCTCGCTGCCGTGTGGGTCACTGTCTGCGCGATTGTTGGGAAATTTGGCGGGTGTTTGGTTGCGGCGCGTGCGAGCGGGTATTCCTGGCGCGAATCCAGCTGCATCGGAGCCATGATGAACACTCGCGGCTTGATGGAATTGGTCGTCATCAACGCCGGTTACGAACTTCACGTCATTCCCCGAAGCATCTACTGCATGTTGGTGTTGATGGCGATCGTCACGACGGCGATGACCGTTCCGTTATTGCTGACGTTTATGAAGGGCACTGAATTGGAGCCTTGTATTCAACGCTCAGCGTTTCGAGTGCCGAGGAATGACGCTCACGATTCTCCGTAGCACATGCTGCTTCGATCGACGTTTATCCGATTAAGGGTTTTACAATCAGTCGGGCGAAGTTGTTGAAGTGCGCGATCAGGCGGGTCATTGTTGACGAAATGACGTGTTCGCCGACCGTGTGGTACTCGAAGACTGTCGGAGCGGGCGGCGGTGTTCCGGCAAAGAACCATCCCGCTATCGTGCGCAGCATCGGGTCCCAGAAAACAGCGACGAGACATCCGATTGCGAGCGACGGGCCGAAGGGGATGTAGTTGCCTTGATACACTTCCTCTTTTTTGCCGTCGCCATTTTCGACGATGTTGCCGCCGGGCATGCGGCCGATGCGTTTCAGATACAGATAAAATGGGAACGCGGCCACGAGCATCGTGCCAATTCCGATCAGCAGCCAGAACGGGACGAGATAGTCGAGTGAGACGCTTGCGTTTTTGATGAAGTTGAATCGATCGTTCAAAACGCCCGCGACGATCAGCAGCATGGCTCCGAACACGAGCAGTGGCCAAAGCATCGGCTCATAGGGTTCGCCGTCATCGGGCAGATCGAATGTCGGCGGTGGCGGGGGAACCCACTCTTTTCCACGGCGCGCGCTTTGGAGTTTTCCGATCAGGATTTTCGTGACGCCAGTGAATGCTCCGGTCATCACGCCGATCATGATTGCCATCAGCGCGAGTTTCCAGCCGACCAGCGCTCCGAACATCGCCAGCATGTGAACGTCACCCATGCCCATCGCTTCCGGCGGTGCCTCGTCGATGCTTCGAATTTTATTCCGCACGAAAATCAGTCCTGCGACCACGAAGCCGACGGACCACAAAAATCCCGCGCCGATCGCTGCGCCGGAAAAACTGTCGATCAACGCGTTCAGCCACGCGCTGCTCGTCCAGAGCGTCTTCGACGGATGCAGTGCGTCTGGAAATATCAGGCCCGCAATGAACGCAGGTGGAATCCACCAGATCGTTGTTTCGATAGGAATCAGCCAGACTTCTAGATCGACGATCGAGAGCAGCAGCAGATCCACGACGAGGAACAATTGGAGAACAAACCACGGCCACGGCATCGATCCGTTGGGGCCGGAATTGACGTCAAAGTATTGGTATGCGCAGAGGCCGAAGCACGTCGCGGAAAAAAGCTCCGCGTACAGATAACGCGGCGGTATCGGGGCGCGGCAATAGTGACATTTTCCGCGCAGAAACGTGAAGCTGAGAATCGGCATGTTGTCAAACCAAGCGAGTTGGTGCTTGCATTTCGGACAAAACGAACGGGATCGCTTCCACGTCGAAATGTCGCGCGGCAGCCGGTACGACGCCATGTTGACGTAGCTGCCAAAGATGGCACCGAGCACAACGGCCACAAAGATCCAAAACGCAGACGGAACGGCGTTGATGATGTCAGCGAGATTTGTCATGGTGACTTAGAATCGAATGAATCGAGCACGAACACAAGCGAAAAACCGGGTAAATCGAGCGCACCTTTTTCAGAACGGACAATTGGAAATAAACTCGCACACGATCCGGTTAAGTTCCTTCAAACGAAAGCGGCGAGCAAGGGCTCGCCGCTTTTTTACATGGATGTACGTTTCACGCAGGCGATGTTACTTGCCCTTCGTGATCCACTGGTTGCCCTTTGGAAGGATGCGGCGCGAACCTTCATAGCCGAGCAGTTCCTTGCCATTCGTATCTTGGAAGGAGACGAGGAAGGGGAACGGCGAG
>JANXLS010000404.1 GCA_025355035.1 Planctomycetota bacterium
TTGATGGGTGAGAAGGAGGCCGCGTCGCAAGCCCTCGAAGGCACGTTCGACACGAACGCGCTGCGGGCCATGATGAATGGAGGCGAAGAAACAGACATCATCGCTGCATTGGCCAGCACGTTGGAGACGGGCAAGAAGGTCGATGCCCGCGCCGCATGGAAGCCCACTCTCGCCCAGCCAATAGTCCAGGCCACAGCGCCGACCAAGCGGAAGACTGTCGCGCGTGCAGCAGTGGCGAAGGCGTGGGCGCAGGGATTTTTGTTCGACATCGGCATTGCTGCGGAATCCGAACCTATTCTTGCGGGCGCGTGATGCGCTCGCTGTCAACACTCGAAGAAAAACTGAGAGGAGATCGTGGCTATGGATACGGAAAAAGTCATCAAGGCGGTCGTCGTTGCGGCAGCGGTTGCGCTCGCCGGCGTACTGACCGAGGAACTCGCCTCGAAGCCGTTCAACAAAGAATGAAGCCGGAGGGTCTCATCGTGTCGAAATTGAAACGCGCATCGCGGCGGACCACACGCGATGCGCCGCAGTTTTACGAGCCGCGCGTTGAGGTCGCGCTGCTTGCGCTTGCTGATGCGCTGGTCGGCTGTCAGATGCTGGTCCGGTTCATGACGGCGCAGCAGGGGCCGGACTGGGCCGAATCAGCCAGTTTGATCGATGCCGCCGAAGCAGATTTCGCGAAGGCGGGCGCGTGGCTTGACAAGCGTCAAAAGAAAGGAGTTCATCATCATGCCTAACTGGGCGTGGAGTATTTTGTCGGCGGCTGCAATCGCCGGTACGGTCGAGTCCGCGAAAGTGATCTCGGATGAACTGTCGAAGCGGGGATGCAAGAAGTGATTGTTGTTCGGCTGCAAAGGAGCCGGGCGTGGATTCCCACGCCCGGCTGGTTATTTTTGTTTTATCTATCCGCTCTATTGGCCGTTGAATTAGTGCTTCGATTTTTCGGTGATGAGGTACACGACGCCTTTGAAATTCACGTCGGCATTATTCGTCGTTTTAACAAAGTCATCTTCCAACGAATTGAAGATCGCAAGCATTCTCTGCGTGCCACCGTTGTTTCGATTTAAGCCATCTCCTACTTTTCAGCCCACGAAAGAATCGGGCCGAAGTGAAACCTGATTGGGCAGCCAACCATTTCAGAGGCTTGTTTTAAAAAGCAGTCGGTCAGTTGATTGATGGCGATCATCGTTTCTTCATTTTCGCAGAAGTAATGAATTTCATCGTGTACTTGAAGCCCGCAAAGCACAGGCAGCGTTGCCCCCGAATGCACACCCGGTTCTATCAATCGGTTGTACAGCCTTGATTGTAGCTCTTTGGTCAAGAACGCCCCCAAACTTTGAATCAGGAAATTAAACGTTTGGCGTTGGACCGAGCCTTGAAGCCCAAAGGCTCCGCCCCGCAATGCGGAGCGCAGGGCTTTGAGCACCGGCACGGGCATGACCAACCCCGTTACAAAATCCTTGCCCCGAGTCACCATGACCGGAGAGCGGGCCAGATCGGGAAAATGACGTTCAAGATAAGTCAGGCCATCGTTTCCCGGTGCGGAATCCGCGATCTTGCCGGCTATGAAAATCAAGCGCAACGCAATTCTGAAGTGGCGCGCGACGCCCATGTTGTTGGTCACGACAGTCGTGGGAGGTGCCGCGACCGAGATGCCCAACCCATTTGGATCACTCTGAATCACGGTCACAGACTTGTGGACGGTTTCAATGGCTCGTCGTGTGACCGGACACAGCTTCCAGTAGTCATCCAGCATCTTCTCCGCTTCATCCTCGCTGCATCCCGCGTTGCGCGCGATGCCGTATTTCGACGCGCCGTACGGAATGCCAAATCCAATGGGTTTGGCCTTGGCTCGAAAATGTTTGACGCGTTTATCTTTTAATTTGAGCAGTTTCAGAATTTCGTCATCGCTCAAGTCCGGCAAGAGTTCGTGCAATTCTTTGTTGAAAAGTTTGAGCGCGGTTTCGCTGTGCTCGTCGGCAGGATCGTCGTCGGTTTCCTTGGCATAGATTGCTTGTGTAAACGGGTCCTGCGTAATACCGGATTTAATGCGGAGTTCGAGTTGATCGAAGTCACCGCCGCACATCTGCCAACCGGCGGGCGGAGAAAACATGGCACGGAAATGGACGTCCTGATCTTTTTCCCAGTCCGTTTCGCGGTCGGGCGATGGCATCTGCTGGCTATTGGGGTTCGTACAGGTCATGCGGTCGGTCTGCGTTCCACTGATGTGAAACTGCGGGAAAATCGAGTCGCCTTTGATTGATTCAACGAACTGCAATTTGCGTTCAAAAACCCGTGCTTGAACAAGCATATCGAGATTGTTGACCGCTTTTGTGATCTCCGTTGTGTCAAGATTTGCAGTAATGAGTTGCTGCCGGCGACTCTTCAATTCCTTGAGCAACGGTTCGAGCGTATCTTTCCGGCGGCCGTTTTCGATTTCGTCAAGAGCATCTTCGTCAGGGGGCAGCGCATCGTTCGCGAGCTTGATCACATTTTTATTGATGTAGGCGATAACTTGATCGGTGCTATTCGCATTCTTCAGGCCCAGCGACTCGCAGTGTTTGACGGCTTGATCGCGCATCGTTTGATAAGCGACCTTGGCCCGATCCCGTGCTTGCTCGTCAATGTGAATGCCCACCATGCGTGTGGTCGTAGCCCAAGGCACCAAGGCCATGTCGTGCTTTATTGCAACGAATTCCAGGTCGGCTTTGAAATGGTTATAAACATGGCGAAGCATGACAATGTCCGCAGCCGAGTATGCAAGCATGACAGGGTCTTTTTCAAGTTCAAGGGATTTATTCCAGGCGTCAATGTGGCCACATTCTTTGGAATCAGGCCCGCCGCGTTCAGTCCAAACGGGAAATGTTGCATCGGCTTCGCCGAAGATGTTTTCAAAATCCTGATGTTGCGCAAGCCCATTGTAACCCAGCAAGGGTGCCAGCGTCTTTAAACTGTAGGGAACAGGGTAACGAATCGAAAACCGCACATCCGCAAGAACACGGCAGTCTTTGTTGTCGATAGCCTGTTGACGTCGTTTCTTTTCAGCAGAAGACGGTTTGTCGCTCCAGCCCCACTTCACATGGTCACCCAAACGCCATTTAGCGCTGATGCCGCCCGCGTTCTGATTCAAGTTGAACTGGAGTTTTTCAAGAAGTTTTGGCACGGCAGCCACGGACATACGGCTGAATGTGATGCTCGGAACCTGCTGTAGTTCGTTGGCAAAGGGCGGCAGACGCAAGGCAGCCAAATACGTGTCGACACACGCGGCTGGCCACACGACATGAATGGCTTGCAGGCGCTCCTCAAAGGAGGCTTCGCCCGGCCGCCAAATCCGCTCAGCTTGCCAGACAGTTTCCTCCGACCAGCCTTGACCGTTCTTACTCAGGATCGATGCCACCGTCGCCAGATGCGTGAGTTTTGCCAAGTCAAAGACCAGGTTGTGGCCGACGAAGCAAACGCCGGAATGTG
>JANXLS010000434.1 GCA_025355035.1 Planctomycetota bacterium
CAACCAATGTTGCGCCGCTAAAAAGCGTATCGCTGCGATCAAACGCAATGCTAGGTGAAGATGATGGTAACCCGTTGGGTGCGGCAAATTTCAAATTCGCATTTGCTGGCGCCGGTAAGAATGGACACGTCACACTGGTCGTCGCAACCGGCAACGGCGCTCCAAACGGGCCAGGGACACCATTGCTCTGATTAACTACTGTGGAGATTTGCGTTCCATCTTGATAGGAAATCGCCGATTCGCCGTTCGGCCCAACGCCGATATCACCCAGTACGCAAGTGACCGAAACATTCGAAGCGGCTACCTGTGAACCGGATGCGAACATGGGGAGCACGGGGTCCAAGCAATTGACAGTCGAACCAGCCGCCATGATCGAAACACCACCCGCGCCTTTTTGGATGAAGCTCACCCATACATCCTGCACTCCTTTATCTCGGAACAGTTTTGTCGCTGTGAACCCGGCCGCCAAACGGGGCTGAGACAGCGCGCCCAACGTATTCGGAAACACCTTGGCCAGATTGAACGTCTGACCGCCGTTTGAACTCATGAGCACCACAATTTCGCTCGCCACATCTTGGTAGGCGATGTAGCAATTTCCATAGTAATCAAAAGCGCACGCGGGCGACGCCGTCTGGGATGCAGTCGGGAACGCGTCCGCTCCGGCCGCGATTCGTTTCTGTCCATTCGCGCCTGTCGGACTGGCCCATGACCCGCCGCGATTCGTGCTCACCGCAATCGAAATCCCCCCGCGGTCCAACGACGAACAACACACCGCGTTTTTTGAATTGGCTGGATTGATGGCGATCGACGGCGAATAATGGACATCAGAACTGGGATCGGTATTGACGTTTGTATTGATCGTAATCGGAAACGGCGCCGGCTTCTTCGTCAGCGCTTCGATCAAAATGGGGATATTCGGCGTACCAATGCCAGTCACCTGATCGTAACCCGTTCCAGCCTTGAATTTTCCGTTTGTTCCGGTCGTGATATCAAAGAAGGCGGGGTTCAAAATCAACGGATAAATATTCGGCCCCAGCGGCGAAATCGTGTCCGTTGGATCAAATCCGCGGTCTGTTTTGGCTTGATTAATAACGGCGCAAAGCCCCGCCCACATGGCGCTGCTCCACCGTGTTCCGCCTATATGCAAAACTTGATTTCCGTTAACGATGGCAAGAGGGCCATTCGAATCCGGAACCAGTATTGTGTTATCCCCAACAATCGAGACGTCCGGGATAACTTTGTTGGCTCCCTGCGGGATTCCTACGCCGGTCTGCCATGTCGGTCGGCTGACCCGAATGCTCGACCCACCGCCAGAACTCAACCAGCCTGTTTCATTCGTGATCACGCCTGTAACGGGATCCAGCGTCAGAGTCGTTCCGCCGACCGCGATCACATTCAAATCCGTCGCGGGATAAAGAGGCTGACCGCCGCCCCCCTTATCACCCGTCGCTGCAAAAAATGTAATTCTGCGCTGATTCGTCAATTTGTCGAACAAAGGAGCACACGCAGAACTGATATTCGCTGTCACAGCACTGACTTCCGGATATTCTAAACCGATTGCCACTTGATGAATATTCGGATGCTTCCCCGTTTTCGGGTCCGTGTCCTTATCGATTTGCACCAATGCATCGTGCATCGACAAGA
>JANXLS010000439.1 GCA_025355035.1 Planctomycetota bacterium
GGCAACGCATAATGAACATGCAGAATGTCGAGCTTGTAGATTTCCGCGATGTCGATCATCCGGCACGCCGCCAAAAGCGTGAACGGCGGATACTTGAAGAGCGGGTAATTCGAGACGCCGATTTCGTGAAAGAATATACGCTCTGAAAAACCTTCGAGGCGGATGGGCAGGTCATAACTGATGACATGAATCTCGTGCCCGCGCTTGGCGAGTTCGATACCCAACTCGCTGGCCACAACGCCGGAACCGCCATACGTGGGATAACACGCAATGCCGATGCGCATGAACACCTCCTGAGCAGTTGTTTACGAATCGAGAACGGAAAGCCCCGCACGCAACGGACTCTTGACGCAATAGGCTTCGCCGTAACGCGCGCCGATCTGATACCCATAGAATGTGTGGAGCCCTCGAAACCATTCCATGAAATTCGAATGACTCAAACGGGTCTGCGGTTCCGTTTTTGCCCCCGGACGCTTCGTGTCACCCGGACCAAATTGCGATTGATAGCAACCGACCAGCTCCATCTTGTGTTCGAAAACATCGGTGATGTCGAAGATCAAATTCGCGGCAATGCCGTAGCGATTGTTGTAATGCAAGACGTGTTTCGGACGGTATGGAAGCGCTTGCGCCGACGCCACGCCGCGCGCACTCGCGGGCTCGAATTTGGGCACACCGGTCAAGTACGCCGCGTGCAAAATTGCCTGCCCCACCGCCGCGTGATCGGGATGCTGGTCTTCCCAATGCGGAGCGAGCACACTGGCCGGTCGATACTTGCGCAGTACCTTGACGACGGCGCTCAGCAGCTTGGAATCGTTGATCAAATACCCGTCGCGCAGTCCTAGATTCTCGCGTACATCCAGCCCGAGCAAACGCGTCGCCGCCTCCGCTTCCTTCTTGCGCGTTTGGATCGTCCCGCGTGTCCCCGTTTCGCCTCGTGTGAGATCGATGACGCCGATCCGCTTACCTGCGAGTTTGGCTTTCCAAAGCAGTCCTCCACACAGCATTTCCGCGTCGTCGGGATGGGGAGCGATCACGAGGATATCGAGGGGTTGAAGGGATTTCATGCAAAATGTTTTTCTTGTAAGCGAGAGCGAAAGACGACCCAAAGTTTGAAAAGTCTAGCTTGCGAAAGTCGAGATTCAATTCGATTAATTGGATCGTGATAAGTGAACGAAGCGGCAGGGGGTTCCCGTCCGAACTGTACCGTGAATTTCGCGCCGATTTCACTCCAGCGCCGGTGTATCCCAACATGGAAACGCATGGACGCAATCATCGCGGTGGATTCGTGTGGCGCATCGTGCGGCGTTACTTTTTGGGAGATAAAAAATGAAATCAGTTCTTCGTAAGTTCATGTGGACCGCCATCGTCGCGGTGCTCGTCGCGTGTCCGGGCCAGACCGCGGATATCAAGGCCGATGTCGCTCTGCGCATTGAAAAGGCTCTGCCGGATGCCGCGATAATTAAGCCGGAGAAAGCGCGAAAAGTTCTGGTGTACACGCGCGCAAGCGGTTTCGTCCACAGCTCGATTCCGGTTGGCGCGAAAGCGTTTGAAATGCTCGGCGACAAAACCGGCGCGTTCAAAGTCACGAAGATCACGGAAGACCCCGCCGTCTTTGACACGGATTTAAACGAATACGACGCGATCGTCCTCATGAGCTGCACCGGCGACTTCCTCCACCCAAGCGGTCCGCGGATGCCGAAGAAGGAAGACCTCGCCAAGAAATCCGACGACGAAAAGAAGAAGCTCGAAGAAGCCGTCAAGGCATTCCAGGAAACGGAGAAGACGTCCAAGGAAGCCGAACCGGCCCGCCGCAAAGCGCTGCTGAATTTCGTCGCATCCGGTAAAGGCCTGATCGGGATTCACGCCGCGACGGACGCGTATTACGATCACTGGACGGAGTACGGTGAAATGATCGGCGGTTATTTCAACGGTCACCCGTGGCACAACATCAGCATCAAAATCGACGACTCCGCCAGTCCGCTGACCAGCGTATTCGAAGGCAAAAATTTCGACTTCAGCGACGAAATCTACACGTATAAAACGCTCCCGAACCACTCGCGTGAAAAACTCCATATTCTTTTGAGCGTTGATTTGGAAGCGAGCAGCAAGCTGGCAAAGCCGGATATCAAGAAGAGTGCAGATGAAAAGTTCAGCGGCGAAAATCGCGCGGATCACGATTACGCCGTCGCGTGGATCAAGAAGCACGGCAACGGTCGCGTCTTCTATACGTTGCTGGGCCACAACGAAGCCACGTACCAGAATCCCACGACGATGAAGTTCTTCCTCGCAGGCGCGCAGTACGCGCTGGGCGATCTCAAGGCCGAAGACGCACCGAGCGTCAAGCCAGCCGAGACGCCTGCAACGAAGTAAATTATCGAGTGAAAGTCATGGCAAAAGCCCCATCGATTCAATCAATCGATGGGGACTTTTCATGCTTCGGTTTTCAATCCGTCCAACAGTGGCGAGCGCAACGCGCTCCACGCCGCCAGCACCATCGAAACCAATCCGGTCGCAACAATCGCCAGCAACATCCAATGCATCGACCGCCATCGAAAGAGATCGGTCGCTGATTTCATTGTCGGCGCAACCGCGATCAATGCCGCAGCCATTCCCGACAAGAGTCCCATCAGCATCAGCCAAATATGTTCCGCGAGGAGCATCGTTCCGAGATCGAATCGCGAGAACCCGATCGCGCGCAACATCGCAATTTCAGCCCGGCGCTCCAACAGATTGCGCAGTACGACGATTCCCAATCCCAGACTTCCCAGCAACAACCCCATCGCGCCGAGCGCCTGGAATGTCGTTAGATACGTGTTTTGAACCGCGTTGTACTCCGCCAATCGAGATACGGCCGACTGTGCTTCGAAGCCCGAATCCGAAAGCGCGTCGGCGAGAATTGTCGCGACATTCGCCGCGTCTTTCTCCGGAGTGTCGATCAGAAAATAGCGGTAGCCGCTCTCCGACGGAAAGAGGTACATGAACTCGTCTTCAGCAATCAGAATACTGCCTTGTAGGATACTGTTTGAAAGCGCTCCAACGAGCTTCAGTTTGTGCGAATGTCCATGCTCGTCTTGAATGTCGAGGGTGTCGCCCAAGTCCAACCCAAGCGCCCACATCATCGACTGCTCGTCGCACACCGCCGGAATCGGCGCGTCGGGATCGGTCGATTTTCCGCTGTTCAAAACCGCCAGCCACGGATTAGCTTCATCCGCGACGAACGACAGCGTCTTCGAATACGTGAACCCGCCGCGCTTCATGAACGCTTCGGGAACACCCAAAATGCGCGGTCGCTGCGCGCGATTCAGATTGAGACAACTTGCCTCGTCGCCCGCTTTGACGCGCAACGGATAAATCGATGTGTTCTCCAATCCCTTGTCTGGAACGCCGGCTTTTTCGCGGCCGCCGTTGAACGATTTATCGTTCAGATCGTTGAAGACTGGAATCGTGGAACGTCCGAACAGAGCGAAACCTCCCGTGCCCGAACTCTTCGAATTGGCTCCGGCCGCGGCGTCGAGTTCATT
>JANXLS010000499.1 GCA_025355035.1 Planctomycetota bacterium
AAGGAACAGGCCGATCGCACGTTGAACGGACGGCCGCCCGTCGGCAATCCAATGGACGTGTTGACGCCTGACCAACGCGATAAGTTGGATCCGCTTGTACGAGAAATAATGCGTGATCGACGCCCGCCCCCAGGCGGACCAGGCAGCGGAGGCGGACCGATGCACTCGCCGCCGCACCCGGGCTTGCCGCCGTATCCATCCGGGAACGATCGTCGGCCACCGCCGTTTCAATAATTCACTTCCCAACTCCTTAAGATGGCGGCTCCACGAGAGCCGCCTTTTTTGTTGCCCCGACTTTCGAAAAAACGAAAGCGTTGGTGTACGCGGGGTTAATTGATTCCCTCTTTCGTTAGAAGAGCTCGGCTTATGTATCTCCGAATCGCGTTTTCTTTTCTTTTGTAATGCTTGTCTGCACTGCCACTATTCAACGATTCGTATCCGCCGAAGAGCCGTCGCGCAGACCAGCCGAGACGGGATATTTTGGGATGATTTAAGGCCTCAAGCGTGGATCCAAATTGATCGTTCTTTATTATAAAAATCCGGCACGAGTCTGTGCTCTCGAAATCAGGTATCGAAGTGACTCCAGCGGCGGTTGCGTGTAAAATTATGCACATGTCTCTACCCCGCTGTCTATCGTTCATTCTCGCGCTCTCGATGACCTGCTCCGCGCTCAACGCGCTGGGCGTCGAATCGTTGACGTTGTCCGCTGAATTGCCGACGTTGGACAAACGCGGCGGATGGCGCGAGACACTGGAAGATTTGACGTTGCTTGGCGTCCCGCAAAATTGGACGCTGTTGGGTCCCCTTTCAAACGATACGGCGAAATCATTTGATCGACAGCTCGCGCCCGAGTTGTCTGACGATTGGAACACGCAGATGACGGACAACCTCGGCAGGTTGTTCAAAGTCACCCGTTGGTCCAAACCCAAGGAAGACGACGGATGTTACGTCGATCTGTACGAGATCTTCAGCACACCGCCACAAAACCCCATTGCATACGCACAGACCACTATTAATTCGCCAATCGATGGCAACGGCATTCTCTGGTTCGAAAACGCAGGGCGCTCCATCGTCTACTTCAATAACCGCCAGATTCTGAGCGTGACCGGAAAAATCTCAAAAGTCGATGCGTCCGTCCGTGCGCTCTATCCGATTCCTGTCGAATTAAAGCGCGGCGCAAACGTTCTCAAAATCAAAATCCTCAAAGAAAAATGGCACTCTCAAAAAGGATGGGGGTTCTTCGCGCGGATCGAACGTGATGACGTTGAATGGCGCAAGCTGCTGATCGCGAAACTTAAGGAATTTTATCCCGAAGAAGACGCCGGCCAGTTGGGTGCACAAGAGCGTTTGTTGCTGGCCCGGCAGCAGGAGAAAAGCGGGCATCCTGAATTGGCCGCGCCGCTGTATCAAGACGTCATCGAAAAATTCGGCGCCTTCGAAGATGCCAACGACGACGCGCGCGACGCATTGAAGCGCCTGGACGCGAAAACGCCCTCGCCCCAGCCCAGCGATTCCGCCAGCATGTGGCTTACTGCGGAACACCAGTTCAAAAGCGCTCTGGCCGCCGCCCAAACGATTGAAGCCGACCGCATCCTGCGCGATTTCATCGCCCGATACCCGTTCAGCGAACAAGCCGGTTTGGCGCTGTGCGGACGCGGCGCGCTGCGGCTCGACTACGCGTGCGAAGAATCCGCGCGGCCGTTTTACGAACGCGCGCTTCGCGAATTTTCGAGCAACGAAACAGTCCGGACTCAAGGCGTGAAAGGTTTGGAATTCGCACGATTCTACATGCCCGAACACGCTCAACTCGAAACCAACCGACCGGCCGAAGCGGCCTTGAATGCGCTTTATCGACAGTTGCGAAATGGCAACGCTCACGACAACGCGGCCGGATTAAAAGCCATGGCCGAACTGTTGGTCGCGCAATCCGGCGCGATTGTGCGAACACCCGGCCCGGAGAAATACCCGCACTGGACCAACATCAATTTGCTCGCACACGAATTCATGAGCGCGCTGTCACCGGACGAACAAACGCTTTTTCGTGAGCCCTTAATAAGCCCTGCGGAACTGGCGTATCGACAAGCCATGGAAACCGGCGACGCATTGGAACTTGAAGGCGTCGCACGAAAATTCCCCGGCGCGCCAGCTTCAGCGAAAGCACTGAATCACGCCGGAAACCTCTATCTCGATCGCGGTCTTTACGCCCGGGCCGCACAGGCATTCCGTTTCTTGCTGCGCGATTTCAGAGGAAGCGGCCTGATCCGGGAACCGCTTGTAGCCGCAAAAGAAATCCGTGCGCTCGAGGGGCTCGGACAGGTCCCCGCCGTGCGCGATGCCCTCGCGAAGCTATCGCTGGAGTCTGGATCCGCAAAAATTGTATCGAGCGGGCGCGAGGTATCCGTCGCGGAGTTTATCAGTGAATCGAAAAAACGTCTCGCCTCCACACAGCCGACAAACACGCTGGTGCTGAGCGACGATTACGAAACATTCGCGTCAAACCCTCGACGATTGGGTGCGCCCGCTGAAATTTTTGCTCCGGTTCCCGATCAGGTGAAGTGGGTGAATTCCGTTCAACCGCCGTCCGAAAATTCCGTGCGCGCGCGGGCATTGTGGGGTGAAGACCGGACATACGCACACGTCGAAACGTTCCCCGTTGTGTCGGGAGATCGGCTGTTTTTTGCAAACCGGCAGAACGTCCGGGCATTTAGCCTCGACAGCGGCAAAGAGCTGTGGAAGAACACGTGGAACGATGCAAGTTACGTGGACATTGATCGTTTTTCGGATGCGAGCAAAGGCAAATTCTGCGGCTTTCCACAAACGCTTCCCGTCGTGAAAGACGATCGACTTTTTGTCCGGATCATCAGCACCAACAAGTACAGCGCGATCCGCTGCTATGACGTCGAAACAGGCAGCATGAAATGGGACACGGAGAAAATCCAAGCGCTGTCAAAGATGGTCTGGAGCAGCGAACCCCTCGCGTCTTACAATCTGATCATTGCGACCTATTTCGAAGCGCTGGACCATGAAACGGTTCGCTGCGGCGCGGCCGCATTGGATGCGAAGACGGGTGCATTGGTTTGGAATCGTATTTTCGGAGTCGGAAATTCCGGAATCCGCATGTCGGAGCGTTACCGCGATTCGCGATACACGCAGGTGAATTACCGTGTGACATTGCAACTGGGACCGCCGTCTGCGTACGAAGGAATTGTCTACACATCAACCGGCTTTGGAAGCCTTGCAGCGTTGAATGCCAGCACCGGTGAGATCGCGTGGATCGCCGAATACCCGCGGCTTCGCGCGGGAAATTTGTACACAGGAAATTCCGGCGTCGAAGGCTTCATGCCACGCATGTTGAAGGTGCTCGCGCGCGGGCCTTCATCGCCCGTGGTCGGTGAATCGGTCGTCGCCCTCGCCCCGCGCGATGCTGCCGGAATCGTCGCCTTCGATCGACGAACTGGCGCATTCCGCTGGGCGCACGAGTTGCTCGACGCGCGGTATATGGCTGGTGTCTGCGACGGAAATCTGATCGCCGCCGATGATACCGTCACAGCGATCAACCTGGAAACGGGAAAGATCGCGTGGGAATACGCCTCAGCCGGGAAGCGCCTGGTCGGTCAACCCGGCTTCTCCGGCGGGATGTTGTACCTGCCCTGCGACGACGGGCTGAATTGTGTTGATGCTCACACGGGCACGTGGAAGAGCAGCCAAAAATGGGATCCGAAAACGTCTGGACCGCTCGCCAATGTGATTGTCTCCGGAACGCGGATCATCGGCGTGAATAACAATTCGCTGGTTACGATCCGATCTAAATAAAAGCTGAACGGACGGGCAACACCATTGTCCGATGGTAGTGGAGTCTTATGCGGGTTTCGGTCGTGGTTCCGACATTCAACGCGGGAGCGCAGATCACAGCGCTGCTCGACGCCATGCGCGCACAGGAGTCTGCTCCGCCGCACGAAATCATCGCCATCGATTCTGGTTCGAAAGACGACACGCGCCAGCGCGTGCTCGATGGCGGAGCGCGATTCGTTGAATTGAATCAATGCTTCAATCACGGCTTGGCGCGCGATGCAGGAATTGCCGCGGCGAGCGGCGAACTTGTTTTCATAACCGTTCAGGATGCGGTCCCGGCGTCAACCGATTGCCTCGCCCGTTTCGCAAAACACTTCGACGATCCGCGTGTTGCCGGTGTCAGCTCCCGGCAAATCCCGCCGCCCGATGGCCCCGCTGAATTGCAGATCAAGGCCGCGCTGGATCTCCGCGATCGCGAACCGGTGGCACGCGTGTCGCTCGCGGATCATCCGGATTACGCGAACTATTCAGCCGAAGAACGCGTGGAATTGTATCGCTTCGACAACGTCGGAGCGATGTTGCGCCGTTCGGTCTGGGAGCAGATTCCGTACGGGCCATGTGACTATGCCGAAGATTTAGTGTGGGCCAAGCACGCCCTCGAAGCCGGCCACACGGTCGTCCGCGATTTCACCGCGCCGATCGTCCACGCGCATCGCCGCAGTTTCGCCTACGAATTTCGCCGCGGTCTTCTTGACGCGCGCGTCATGGACGAACTATTCAGCTATCGCTACAGCCTGACCCGGAAATTGAATCGTGTCGCGATGCTGGCCAAGCCAAGCGCGACGCGTGGCTCACGGATCGAAGCGCTCAAAACGTATTCCGCTCACGCCCTGGCGCGAATGGCTTACAGCGCCTATCGAACGGGATTGAAACCGCTGGGGTTGGGAACGGATACGTTCAATCGATTCACCGGCGGTATCTGATGCTCGCAGCCGACGCGATAGCGGCGAGCATCGAAACCATTTTTATCCCGTTCAATTGGAATCGAACGTCATCACGCACGCTTCATTCTGCTTCCAATCGAATTTGAATTCCTTGCCGCTGCCCAGGCTCTTTCCGGTGCGCTCGTCCTTGGCGTTCTGAATGGCCTTCGCGAATTCAAGCGTGATCGGGACAACGTCCGATTTCAAGCCGACAGCGTTGCCACCGCCGAGTTCCGAACCTGAGAGCGCGAGGTTGGAGACGACGAATAGAATCGTTCGCTTGCCTTGGGTCCAATACGTGATCTCGTATCCAAATTCCTTCTCGTTCGCACCTTTGATGCCGACCCAACGAGCAACCCCGGAGTTGTGAATCGGCGTCATAAATACCGAACGTCTTGCGGCGTCTTTCGATCCGGCGATGCGATGAGCGTTGTACCACTGCGGCGAGAGATTCATCAATACGGCAGTACCTTTACCGACTTTTTTTGTCTTGATGACATCCATCTCGCGCACAGCTTTGTTGAAACCTGACGCATCGTGAATGCAGGTGTTTTTATTCGTCATAAAAGTTGTGAACGACTTGTACGAAAAGTTCGCGTCCTGATCGACTTCACACCACAGTTTGCCGCCGTTGAAAACATCTTTTAGCATCATCGTCGGCGAATGCTTGACACCGAAGAGGTCGTCCAACGCGCCCCCGTTCGCCCGACCTTTTCCGTGCTGGTCCCACAATCCCGGCATGTAATCGGCAATCACGGTTCCGCCGTTTTCACAGAACTCGCGGATGCGTTTGGCTTCGACATCCGAGAGACACAACGCGCCCGGCAGAATGAGAACGCTATACTCTTTCGGCACTCCATTTTGAACCACATCGACGTAGCTGACCCAATTTGATTGAATGCCTTCATCGCGCAACATGTCCATCCATGCGCGGCGAACAAGATGCGACGCGCCGAGTTTGTCGTCGCCGTTGCGACTGATCCACGTCTTGCCGTGCGCCTGAGCGTCCATGATCCAGCCCAATTGAATCGACGCGTGGCTGTAATAGAGCGCGACACCATCGTGCTTCCATTCCGCACCGCTCATCATCGGACCGATTTTTTGGCCGGCTTCGATAAATTGCGGAGCACAGGTTTTGATCCAGTCCTTTGGCGTCTTATCGTCGTTGAACCACTTCTCGACCCACCCGATTTCGCCGCGATTGCCTTGAGCGATGTAGTACCACAGTTGCCAGAGACAATCGTCGGTCGAGCGATGAAAATACGACGTCACGGTCGGGACCGCGTTATGCGGATTGAAGCTGCGGATGATCGATTGCGATCCGCCCATGTTGTACGCTTCGAGGTACTGAATCTTGCGCATCTGTTTCGCGTAATCGAATCCACCAAACGCGCACGGCGATTGTCCGCCAACAAATCCGCACGGCGTTGCGTCGTCCACACTATTAGAATAATCGACGAGTCCGCCCAGGAAATTGTTCCAGTAGGAATCGTTGAAACTCCATTGGTCCATCAAAGGACTGGCATCGAACGACGCAACGTCCCAGCCACTGAGCTTCGGAAGAATGTCGTTGTAGCTCACCCATCCCGCTTTCTTCGGCGCATTCGTTCCATAAATTTCCGCCAGCCATTTCGAATACGCGCTCGCGTCATCGGTGATTTGCCACATCGTCGGATGCGCAAAATGGCCCCATGAAATTTCGTCGTCAAGCGCGTAAGCGGATCGATTCGGCGACGCCTTTACAGCTTCTATGTTCTGCTTGATGATTTTTTCCAGCCGCGTTTTCATCGCGGCATTGACCGGCTTGAAGCGAATTCCCGTCCCATGAACTGCAGGCACCTGCGGCTTTGGAATACTCCCGTCCCACAGATGAAGATCACCTTTGCCTGCCGTATGATCCATGTAAAAATGGAGCTTGTACTTATCAAGCCACGCAAGATGCGACGTGTCGCCGCGATCAACGAAGCCGCCGTTAAAACCGACCTCATTGCAAAGCGCACCGGAGGCATCCGTATGGCCTATGGTCCATTGGTAATACCACGGCATGAAAAGCCAACTCGGATAGGCTTTCAGCAACCAATCTTTATCCTGTTTGACCCGCTTGAAATCGACGGATGTTTTGACGTACCTTTCGTACGGGTCTTCTTCGCACCGAATCGGTACGGCGATGCTAAGCACGAATAATATTATTGAAGCGAAGACGCCGCGGGCAGTGAGCATAAGTTAGAATCCTTTTTAATAAAAAGGAATACACCTGCGACTACGTCATCTGAGCTTTTTGTGATTTTCTCGCCGCGGTAAAATTCTCCCATTTTTTTTGAAACGGTTCGCGCTTCGAGAACATATAGGGCATCGATCGAAATAAGTTTAAAATAGTGTGCCGCAATTTTACGACGCGGAGTCGAAGGAAATAGTCGGGGGAATCTCTGGCTCCGAGCGAACCCGGTCAATCCATCCACTAAAAAATATAGGAATCGACTGCAATGAAAAAGGCAACAGGGCTCGTGGCTTTATACATCGTCATGCTACTGGCCGGCGCGACGCAAGCCGTGGAGATCAACAAGGACGGCAAGGGCGCAGATGGCTCTCCCGCACCTGAAACGGCACGAGCATTTTTGTCATTCTACGGCCGATTGAAGCTCGGCTTCGACAGCGATTTTGTTTACGTCGGCTCCGACGGCATGCCCGATCACAAGATGATGGTCGGGATCACCGCTTGGCAGCAGCAGGTTCCGTTGCCGCAAAATTACTTCGGAGAAAACGCGTGGCGAATTCCGCTGAAGCCGGTCGAAGCCGCCAACCCGCTCTCGGCCAAAGACCACTTTTTCCGGGGCGCGATCGCGCTTGCCGTCAACGGTGTTCCGATCTTCAATCCGATCAAGAACGATGGAAGGACCGACACGCTGATCGCGGGAGAACTCGACGAATGGGGCGGGCATTGCGGTCGTGGTGACGACTACCATTATCACATCGCGCCGCTGCATCTCGAAAAACTCATCGGTGCCGGAAAGCCGATTGCCTACGCGCTCGACGGCTATCCAATTTACGGGTACAACGAATCCGACGGCTCACCTGCAAAAAATCTCGACGCATTCAACGGTCACAAGGACGCGGCCGGGCATTACCATTACCACGCGACAAAAAACTACCCGTACCTCAACGGTGGGTTTCACGGCGAAGTGACCGACAAAGGCGGCCAGGTCGATCCGCAGCCCAATGCCGCTCCTGTTCGTCCAGCCGGTGAGCCCCTGCGCGGTGCCACAATCACCGACTTCTCTTCAATGGACGCGAAGAAATTCTCGCTGACCTACAAAGTCAACGGTAAGCCGCGAACAATCGATTACTCGATCGAAGACGACGGCACCTACCACTTCAAATTCACTGAAGCCGATGGAATCATTAGAAACGAAGTCTATAAGCGCTCCGACCGCGGGCCGGGTGGCGGCGGACCTGGCGGGCCCGGCGGTCGCGGTCCGCGTGACGCGGAGCGGAGCGAACGCCGAGGTCCACCGCAGAACGGTGGCGGAGGCCACGATTCGAGCAAAGATGAAATGCCGAAATCGGAGAGCATTTCAAAGCCCGTGCCTGGATTTATTTTGAAGAGTTCGGCATTCGCCGACGGCGGCGCTTACCCCAAGGAATTCACCGGCGACGGAGATGGCATCACGCCGCCGTTGGAATGGGGCGGTGCTCCGGCCGGAACAAAAAGTTTCGCGATCATCATGCATCACATTCCAGGGCCCGGCGGAGTGAAGTGGTATTGGACGCTGTACAACCTCCCAGCCAATCAGGAACACCTGCCGAAGAATGCGAAAGGCATCGGAACGCTCGGCAACAATTGCATCAACCGAATTCTCGGTTACGCGCCGCCGCATTCCAAAGGCCCTGGCGCGAAGACGTACATAATGACAATCTACGCGCTCTCGGAAGCGCCGAAGATCACCGTCCCCGCAAACGAAGTCAATCGCGATGTGTTGCTCGCAGCGATGAAGGATCATGTGCTCGGAACGGCTGAACTGAAGACCATTTACACGCGCGGTGAAACCGGCTCCGCGCAACAAGGCCCGGGCGGTCGGGCCCAGAATTCCGATCAAGCTCCACCGCGCCCTGGCGACAATCTCCCACCCCGTCCCCCGCAAGATGGGCCGCCGGAGCCGCCAAAGCGCAATTAGAAATCGCGCGACATCTCAACGACTGACGATTCCACTTGATGAACTTTGTAGCGTTGGGATGAGTGGTGCGAACCGCTGTTCATCGGTGGCGGTGCAATGAACCGCCGGTAGAATTGCACCCATGAACATTGCTGTGATCGGTACAGGAATTTCCGGAATGCTCGCGGCTCGTCTACTTTGCCGCGAGCATAGCGTGACACTCTTCGAAGCGGGCGATTACATCGGCGGACACACGGCAACGAAACCGATCGAACTCGGCGGAAAAACCTGGGACATCGATACCGGCTTCATTGTCCACAACGAAGTCGCGTATCCCCATTTCATCTCGTTGATGGAGAAACTCGGCGTAGCGACTCAATCCGCACCGATGAGTTTCAGCGTCAAATGCGAGCGTACAGGTCTTGAATATTGCAGCAAATCGCTCAATGCTTTTTTCGCTCAACGTTTCAATCTCTTCCGTCCGATGTTCTGGCGTATGACCCGCGACATCATGCGCTTCAATCGCGAGGTCCGAGAGGTACTCAAGCCCGGCGGCGAAAACACAACCCTCGGTGAGTACCTCGACACGCACGGCTATTCGCGTGAATTTATGGACTGGCACATCCTCCCGCTCGGAGCCGCAATCTGGTCGACTGACGCCCATAATATCCGCGCCTGCCCCATTCAGTTCTTCGTGCGTTTTTTCGACAACCACGGATTCTTGCAGATCAAAGGTCGCTCCAAATGGCGAACGATCCAGGGTGGTTCGTTTAACTATATCGAACCGCTCGTCAAACCGTTTCGCGACTCGATACGATTGAATTCGCCCGTCCGGAAAATTAAACGATTCGACAATCGTGTTGAAATTTGTTTCCAGAGCGGCCAAACGCAATCGTTCGAGCACGTCATCGTCGCAACACACAGCGATCAGGCGCTGTCGATTCTCGCTGACCCGACCGATGCCGAAATTGAAATCCTGAACGCGATTCCGTACCAATCCAACGAAGTCGTGCTCCACACCGACACGTCGCTCCTTCCGAAAAATCAGCGCGCGTGGGCGTGTTGGAACTATCATATTTTGAATCAGAACCTATCCGAGCATAAATGGGAGAACCGCGGTGGACTCACGACGGTGACGTACAACATGAACTTGCTGCAAAATTTGCGCGACGCTCCGGAAACATTTTGTGTCACACTGAATCGCACACAGCTCATCGATCCCAACAAAGTCCTGCGCCGCTTCACGTACGCGCACCCGCTCTTCACGCCGGCCAGTGTCGCCGCTCAGGCGCGTCGTTCCGAAATCAGCGGTGTGCGCCGCACTTACTATTGTGGCGCTTATTGGGGTTACGGATTTCACGAAGACGGCGTCAACAGTGCACTGAATGTCGCTGCGTATTTCGGCAAATACTCAATCGCGGATATTTGATCACTGCACTCAACCGATGAACAACGACGATACTTTTTTCGACAGCCACTCGATCGCCGATCCGTCCAACACGAACACGCTACCTGAAGGTTCGTGTGGCCTCGTGTCGTTCAGCGACTCCATTCCTTCGCACCCCAAAATCCTCCGCGTTGGGACATTGAATTGCATCGTCGGCCCCAACGACCCACGTTACCCGCACGATGCCGACGTGATCGATTTGTGCATCGACGACGCAACGATCGTCAAGCATCTTCGCGAAGCGCCAGCGCATTGGTGGCCCCTCTGCGGTTCGATGCGGCGCGACGGAAAGCCGCTCGTCATTCACATTAATGCGGACGACTTCGGCTCGCTGGCCAAAGGGATCACGCGACTTGCGCGCGCCTACCCGGCCGTTCATTTCATCGCCGATCCATTTGTGAAGGGAAAAAGAGCGCGCTGGCAGGCGGGCGTATGTCTGGCCGACGAGCCAAACGTCTGGATCACCTCACGCGGATTATACGCGTCTGAACAAACGTGGCCGGACCGCTCCGAACGCGAAGCCTTGCATTTCACGATCGGCGAAGTTGGAGCCAGCAAACTTCTTTTCGCGTCCGGGATGACGCCCGCAGAGCTGAACGCCCGAATTGAAAAACCAGCCCATTGGCTTGCAACAATCTCATTTCTTGAACCCGCCCAATGCCCGTTGATTCTACGAGAGAATGCTGCGGATGTGTTCGCGACCATGGCGACTTTTAGTACACTACATTCTCAATGACACCGGCGTTTATCATGTGGAGTTTCATTCGTGACATCGCAGACTATTCACGCGCGCGCTTACGCAAAAATCAACTGGGACCTCCGCATTCTCGGAAAGCGTCCCGACACCTTTCACGAACTGGATTCCATCTTCGTCACGATCGGGCTGAGCGATTCCATGCGCTTCGAACCGGCCAATGATCTGTCGATGACATGCAGCGATCCCTCGCTTCCTGTCGATGCCTCAAATCTCGTCATGAAAGCCGCGCTGCTTCTTCGCCAAGCGGCGAACTGTTCGCTCGGCACGAAGATCCATCTCGATAAAGAAATCCCGATGGGTGGCGGTCTGGGCGGCGGTTCAAGCGACGCAGCTTGCGCACTCGATGCACTGAATCGATTGTGGAATCTCAACTGGAGCGTTGAACGCCTCGCAACCCTCGCCGCGCAAGTCGGCAGCGACGTCGCGTATTTTCTCTTCAGCGGCTGGTGCTTGTGTCGCGGACGCGGCGAACTCGTTCACCGCCTCCCGAATTCGCAAACGTGGCTCCCAACACCATTGCTGCTGATCCTCCCGCCGCTCCACGTCGCAACGCCGCTCGTTTACAAAGCCCTGCGCTATCCGCAATGGGATGGCACTGGCGGTCGCGACGCTGAAGGTGTTGGGACGAAACTCGGTGCCTCGTTGAAACAAACCGGCGCAGGCTGTCTCGATTTGCGCAACGATCTGACGCGCGCGGCGCTCCAAGTCGAGCCGCGCCTGGCATCGGTTCAACAGATTCTTCAGGGCCATTTCCCGGGACGGTGGCTGATGTCCGGAAGCGGCGCATCGCATTTCTCGGTGCCTGAACGCGGCACTGCGTTTTTAAATCTCAAAGCTCTCGTTCAACATCTGAACGACGCTGAGCCCGGCACTCGTGTTATCGAAACGGAAACGCGCGCGAGCGGAACGGCGGATTTTTAGAGCGTTTTTCAAATGGATGGAGACAAAGATGCGCCGCGCCGGGCAAGCGGGACGAGGAAGACGAGCGAAACGTATTTGCAGACTACGTTAAGCGAGTCTGACGAAGTACCGCGCAGCCCGCCG
>JANXLS010000500.1 GCA_025355035.1 Planctomycetota bacterium
CACATTCAATGACATCCCGCCTGCTCGCCTGCCTCTGCACCGTTGTGCTTTCGTTCACAATTCACGCCGCTCAAAATCTATCGATTTATTGGACCGATGTGGAAGGCGGTGCGGCGACGTTGATCGTGACGCCAGCGGGGGAATCGATCCTCGTTGACAGTGGCAACCCAGGCGGGCGAGACGCGAAACGCATCTTCGAAATCGCTGACAAGACCGCGAAAATAAAGCAGATCGATTTCCTCGTGACAACGCACTACCACATCGATCATTTCGGCGGCGCGGCGGAATTGGCCGGTATGCTGCCGATCAAGACCGTCTACGATAACGGCGTTTGGGAAGGCGGCGTTGAAAAACCCAGCGACAAATACAAACTATTTCCGACTGACAAGCGCCTCGTGATTAATCCCGGCGACCCCATTCCGCTCAAGCAGGCCGAAGGTGAACCGCGGGTGTCGATCCAATGCCTCGGCACGCGCCAGCAGTTCATGCCCGCTCCGAACGATGCCGTTCCCTGCGTTGATTGTGCTGGAGCCAAGCGCAAAATGGAAGACAAATCGGACAACGCGAACAGCGTCGTGCTATTGCTGTCGTTCGGCGATTTCCGTTTGTATATGGGGGGCGATTTGACCTGGAATATCGAAGAGAAGCTCGTGAACCCGGTGAATCTCGCCGGGACGGTTGACGTCTATCAGGCCACGCATCACGGTCTGGACATCAGCAACAATCCGTTGGTCGTCAAGGCGCTCAAGCCGACGGTCGCGATCATGTCCAACGGCACAACGAAAGGTTGCGGCGCGGAGACGTGGGCGACGTTCCGAGCGACGCCGTCGATCCAAGCGGTCTTCCAAATCCACAAAAATCTGCGCAAGGATTCAGAGAACAACGCACCCGAAGAATTGATCGCGAACCTTGACGAAAAATGCGACGGAAATTTCATCCAGTTGATCGCCGATGCCACCGCGAAGACGTTTACGGTTTCCATCCCGGCGAAAAAGACCGAGAAGACGTTTAAGATGCAGGCGCGATAACCGGATAACAAACGCCGCGTTTAATGAATTACTTCACTTCCCCGTTCTCAGCCAAACCCTTCAGTGTCGGGTCTTCCGTGTACTCAAACTTTGGCAGCGGTTCTTTGTCGGAGAGTTTTTCGCGGAAGAGGTAGAGGCGTTTTTTGATGTCCCACGTTGATGATGTCGGTTCCATCGTCCAGATTTCCCAGCGGACGATGCGGAAGCCGGCGTCGTAGTTGGCTTCGGATCGCGTCAATTCCATTAGAGCGTAGGTCGTCTTACCGGACTTCATCGCGACGACGATGTTCTGCTTGGTGAAGAAATTCTCGACGAGGTTGATCTTTTTCTGCATCGCCGCGACATCGTCATCGGGCATTTTTTCGCCGCTGAGACCATAGCGAATTTTGTACGGATTAGTCCCGTGTGGCTGCGGGAATTTGTCGTGGAAGATGAACGCTTCGTATTTGCCGGGGACGAGCGCGTTGAATGGCGGTTCAAACGTCATGTCGTGTTCGACGTTGTAGAGCACCGTCTTGGGCGGCGCTTTCAACGTACCCAGTTTTCCCTCAGCCGCCTTGCGATTCGGGAACGAAACTTCCTTAATGTAGGGGATGTCGTTGAGTGTCTGCTTGTTCTCGCCTTTTTGGTTGGCGACGATCAGATACTTCTTGGAGTCACCGTCTTTTTCGAGATAGAACAATCCGTTGCAATGCCCGTGCAAAACGGCTCCGGACGTGAGCGTGATGTCGGTGAAAAGTTGGCGCAACGGATAGAAAATCGCGAGCTTGATTTTATCTTTCAAACCTTCTTCGCGGAACATCCAGCCTTGTTCGATCTTCTCTTCTTCGACGGTGGCGGAGATGTGAACGATCTCGTCTGCGGCGACGCTGAAGCGCTTCTTTTTAGTGACGTCGAAGATTTCGAGTTTGCGCCCCTGCGTGAGCGAGAATTCGCCTTCGATTTTTTCGCCGCTGGAATAGACGACTTGCGCGAAGTCGGTGTTCTCTTGGGCGAAGAGCCGGTTGACGAACAAGACGGACGCGAGGAGAATAATCAGGATTCGCATGGCATTGTTTACACCGAAGCATTTGGGTTGACCACCTTGCTTTTTCACGCGCGAGTGCCTTGCGGTGCAAATAACAAAGATCAAAATACAGAATCATTACATGCCAAACAGGCGTGCACATTAATCCCTGCCGAATTACTTGCCAAGCTGCGGTGTATCCATTAGTATCTGTCTTCAATCCGCTTTTTAAGAGTGGCTGCCGCCAATCGATTTCGTATTAAAGCGATTGAGGCGGTTGGGAAATTTCGGAGCGATCCGGGATTCGTTGGAACATTTCGAATAGGGACAAATACGCTTCGGACCGTGTGGGTCCGGGCTTCATATCAAGTTGGGATAGAAGAACACAATGGAAGTCACAGGCACCGAACTTTTACGTTTCATCGATTCGATACACCGTGAAAAAGGCATCTCCAAGGAACTCTTGTTCGAGTCGATTGAGCAAGCCCTCCTGACCGCGTCGCGCAAGCGCTTCGGTCCGCATGGCGAACTCAACGTCAAGATCAACCGCATCTCGGGCGATATTGAAGCCTACGAAGACGGCAAGCGGATGGACCCGAACACGTTCGGGCGCATTCCCGCGCAGACGGCCAAGCAGATCATGATCCAGAAGATCCGCGAAGCCGAACGCGACGTGATTTATACGGATTACGAAGCCAAGATCGACACGCTGGTCAACGGCACGGTGCAACGTTTCGAAAAAGGTTCGGTCGTCGTCAACCTCGGTCGCACGGAAGGCATTGTTCCGCGCCAGGAACAAGTTTACAGCGAACAGTATCGCCCGGGCGACCGCATCCGCGCTTACGTTGTCCGCGTTCAGAAAAAAGGCCAGAAGGTTTTGATCACGCTTTCGCGCACCCATCCGAATCTGGTCAAGGAACTCTTCACGGTCGAAGTGCCTGAAATCGGCGATCGTATTGTCGAGATCAAAGGCATCGTCCGCGAACCGGGTCACCGCACCAAGATCGCGGTGTATTCGTCCGATCTCAAAGTCGATCCGATCGGCGCGTGTGTCGGCGTTCGCGGTTCGCGCATCCGCAATATTGTCGAAGAACTCAACGGCGAAAAGATCGACATCGTCCGCTGGCATGACGCTCAGGATCTGTTTATTCGCAACGCTCTGTCGCCCGCTGAAATCTCGTCGGTGGAAATCGACAAGGAAACGCAGCGTGCGCGCGTGATCGTACCGGAAGACCAGCTTTCGCTGGCGATCGGCAAGAAGGGCCAAAACGTGCGCCTGACGGCGAAGTTGACGCACTGGCACATCGACATCATGACCGAAGAACAAGCGAAGAAGGTGCGCGACATTGAACGCGCCGAGATCTACAAGATTCCGAATCTGGCGCAGGGCGTCGCTGAACGCTTCCTGTTGGCCGGGTTGAACAACTTGAAGTCGATCATCTACAAAGGTGCCGACTACATGAACACGATGTATGGATTGTCCGACACGGAAGCGGTCGCGTTGATCGATTATTGTAAGCAGCGCGAATACGAGATGGCCACGGAAAAGACGAAGTCCGAAACGACTTCGAGCGCAAGTGCAGCACCCGATTCGGAACGCGAAGCAGCGGCGGACGTTGCACACGATGGAACGTCCGAGCCGACTGCGCGAGCGGAAGACGACGTGGCGGCCGCAGTGTCTGAAGGTGCGCCCGAAGCCGATGCAGTGACCGAGAGGATTGCCGTTCTGAACGACGAAACGGCAGCTCCCGCCGGTGGTGAAAAATCGAAAGGCGGTAAGAAGTGAGCGGCGCGAACTGTGAATAAGGTATAGCCTTCCGGCCCCCATGCGCCGGCGGGCTTTCCGCGGCGTACGGGCTTGACGTTCCATTTTTAATAAAAATGGTTCGGCAATCCCGCTTCAACGGATCAGGCGTGCTTCCGATGGCGGAAATACGCGCCGGTGAAAATGTGGTGCAACAGATGGTTTTGTGATTGGCAAAATCGCTCGTTGCACCGCAAAAAGGGGTAAAGGCGAAA
>JANXLS010000508.1 GCA_025355035.1 Planctomycetota bacterium
AATTTAGAGTAAACGCTTTCCGGGTTCCGAGCGTTTCTGTTTTTAAAGCAAAGGCACAAAGACACAACGATTTGATTGAACTAAAGCAGTCGATTTTAAAAGTTATTGTTTTTGATTTTCCCTTGTGTCTTCGTGCCATCGTGCCTTTGTGTTAGAAAAAGAGTGCGCGAATCGAAAGCAAGGTTGAAGATTTTAGAGGAAGTCAGATGGCGTCAGGCGTGTTTTTTTTGGTGGCAGGTCCAGCGGGAGTGGGCAAGACGACACTTCTGAAGCGGCTTGTTGCTGAAGAAAAGAACCTCGTCAAGGCCATTTCGGTGACGACGCGTCCGCCGCGAGCCGATGAAGTAGATGGTGTTGCGTACCATTTTTGGAGCGCAAAGCGATTTGAGGACGCGGTCGCGAACGGCGAGTTTCTGGAGCACGCCGTTGTGCACGGTAAACGCTACGGAACGCTGGCGCGCTTCGTGCTTGAAAAGATGGACGCCGGGATCGATGTTGTGAAGGACATCGACGTTCAAGGCGTCGAACAGATTGGCAGGCACCCGCTTTTTCGCGGGCGATACGCGAGCGTTTTCATCATGCCGCCATCGCATGACGAACTGGTCGCGCGCCTGAAAAGCCGGGAGAGCGAGACGGCTGAGAGTTTGGCGGTGCGATTGAAGACGGCCGAGAGCGAATTGGAACGGGCCGGTGAATTTGAGTACATCGTGATCAACGATGAGTTTGAGCATGCAATGGCGGAGTTGAAAGCCATTCGACTTGCGGAACACTGTCTGGCGTCGCGACGCCTTACATGATTCGCACAAAGAGGAGACGACATGGAACCAAAAGAGCTGGAAGGTTTGTTGAACAAGGTCGGTGGAAAATTCAAGCTGGTGACGCTGTATCAAAAGCGCATGCGCGAGTTGCAGCGCGGCATGCCCCGCTTGACGGTCATCGACAGCCAGAACCTGTGGGACATCGTGACCAAGGAAATCATGGACACGAAGGTCGATCTCGTCATGGGCGAAGAAGCCGACGCGATGCGCAAGGAAATAGCGCTCAAGGAAACGGAAGAAACCGAAAAGGCGGAGAAGGCCGAAAAAGTCAATCGCGCCGAAAAGGCCAGCAAGGACAAAGCCGAAAGAGCCGAGAAGGAAAAAGCGGTCGAAGCCGAAGCCAAGTAACCTATCGAAACGGAGTTTGGAGTTCGGAGTTTGGAGTGATCTTATTGGCGCCGAACTCCATATTCCAAACTCCCGACTCCAAACTCCTCTGAGTCGATCATGCGTCTGGCCCAAAAGAAAATCATCTTAGGCGTCACGGGTGGGATCGCTGCATACAAAGCCTGCGATCTCGCGTCGCGTCTGGTCAAAGAAGGCGCGACCGTCACCGCTATCCTCACGCGCGGCGCGCGCCGATTCGTCACGCCGTTCACGTTCGAAGCGCTCACCGGCCAACCCTGTCTCACCCGCAATTTCAAACGCCTCGTCCCGAACGAAAGCGCGTATCCGCACATCGACCTTGCGACCGCTGCTGATTTCATCGTGATCGCTCCGGCGACGGCGAATTCCATGGCACGACTCGCGCACGGTTTTTCAAGCGACTTGCTCAGTGCGCTGATGCTCAGCGTCCGTTGCCCGATCTTCACCTGCCCGGCGATGAATGTGTTGATGTGGGAGCATCCCGCAACGCAAGCCAATGTCGAGATGCTCAAAAAATTTGGCCACACGATCCTCGGCCCCGAAAGCGGTTCGCTGGCCTGCGGCATGACCGGCGCCGGGCGGATGATGGAACCGGCGCGAATCGTCGATACAATCTGTGCGACCAAAGGTCAGCGCGTCGGATTTCAACATGGCTGATGGTTGTTCATTCCCTGCCGCGAAGATGGAACTTATGGCAATAAAGCCGTTCCAATTTTATCTATCGACAGTGCTCATTTGGATGATCGTTGGCGGCGCATTCGTGGGATTTAATTTTAGGTCGTATACTATAGATCGAATGGATATGCAAGGCATACCAAAGTCTATTAATTCGAAAACGGATCAAGTGGGCTGGCCGTTCATTTGTCTGAAAAATGAGTGGAATAATTTTTTCGATCCTCCTGCTATAAGCTTCGGAAATTGGCGGATACGATATCACAAGGAACTTATCGAGTCGCCCTTGCGCTGGGGTCCGGAATACAATTGGACGGAATTCACAACGACTGATGTAAACCTCTTTTTTCTCGCGATTGATCTGGGTTTGTTCATCGGCGTGGTTTCAATACTAAGAACCTATTTCAGTAGACCATAAAAACAGCCGATACCTTCTAGACACATAGGAG
>JANXLS010000512.1 GCA_025355035.1 Planctomycetota bacterium
TGGGCGCGACGCTTTACGCGCTACTGGCGGGACGAGCACCCTTTAAAGGGGACGTCGTGATGAAAGTGCTCATGGCGACGATGCACGAACCGCACCCGCCAATCACCGATTTCCGACCGGACCTATCGCCCTGCCTTGTCGAAATCATTGATCGATGTCTGGATAAAAATCCTGAAAACCGTTACGCCGACGCTCGTCAGATGATTCGCGCTTTAAAGAGCGCGCGTAAAGTCCTGCACCCGGACAGCACGTTCGGCGGCGAAGACGACGGCGGTCCGGAAGAAGCTGTCGGCACTGCTCGCATGACTCCCATCCAAGCACCACGCATCGGCGAGCCAACACGGGTACTGCAGACCAAGACAGGCCTGGCGGTTCCGCAAAAATCCAGCAAAATGGGCTTGTATGGTGCTATTGCAGCGGGAGTTGCAATCATCGCGACTGTGGCGTACGTTCTCGCTAATAAGGGAACCGACGATCCCAAAAAGAAGGGTGTCGAGGTCATCAAGTCCATCTCCAAAGAGGACAGGGACCTGGTGATGCAAGCGCACAACGAAGCGCTTTCTGGCATTCGCGAGGCGCTCGGTCGGAACGATTTCAAGACCGCTGAATTTAAATTCACCAAAGGAAAGCGCGACGACGACGAGTACACAAAACAGCTTCCGGAACTCAACAACGACTGGACGGCCGTTCGTAAAGAAATCGATGTCGCCATGCGCGGCTCGGCCTTCGACAAGGCCGTGATCGAAATCAATATCGCGTTAAAGAGCGGTAACATCGACGACGCCAAGCGGCAGGCGCAGTCGCTGCAGGCTGAGACCCCCGGCCAGATCGAGGAAAAGAAGCGCCTGAACAACGAAATCTTGCGCGAAGAAGAAAAGATCCTTAACAAAGACGAGTTCACCAAGGTGATGATTGAAGCTCGCAAATCTGGCTTTTCCGTGGCTGAAAAACTCGCATTTGTTAACAAGGCGTTGGACTTAATTAAGAACGAACCCAACGCGTTGGATCTGCAAAAGACATTGAAAGCGCAGCAAAAAGATGAACTGACCGAGCAGCAGTTCAAGACCCAGATGAAAAAGGCGCGCGATTTTTTCGCCGGAAACAATCCTACCTCGGCGCTGAAAGCCATCACCGAAGCCAGACAGTTGAAGCCCAACGATAAGGACGCGCTCGCGTTTTCGAAAGAGATTTTGAGCGCGAACAGCGCGGAAACACAAAAAGAATTCTTGGCGCAAAGCAAAACGGATGCGCTGGAAGCCTACAAGAGCGCGAAGGAATTCTTTGATAAGAGGGATAGCGCGAAAGCGTTGGAGAAGATCACGATCGCCGTGGGTCTTGTTCGCGACGACGACCAATTCAACACGCTCGAAAAAGAAATCGGAAATTTAATCGCTGAAGAAGAACGCGTCGTCAAGTTGAATCGGCTTTCACTGGCATTCAACGACTTGATCAAAGAAGCGAATGATAGTTTGAAGCAGGCCGTCGACGTGGACTCCATCGGCTTTCTTGCTCCGGCAAAAGCAAAAATCGCTGACGCGCAAAATCTCAATTTGGACAGCCCCAAGTTGCTGAATCCGAAGGTGCCGAAAGACGCGGCGGATGTCAAAGCCATGTTGACTCGACTGCAGGAACTGGATGGGCAAGTCGCCGCACAGGAAAAAATCCTAAGTTCACGCCGGGATTTCAAGCAATGGTGGAGTGAATCGTCCGTGCTTCTCGGCGAAAATGAAATCGACGGCAAGATGGCGTCCATTGACGTGGCACTGAAAAAAATCCAGGACGCTCTGAGCCTCGCGGCTGACGGCAAGGTCAAGCCGGAGGAAATTGCAGAAGCGGAAAAGCTGAAAGAAAAAATTGTAAAGAAAAAGGGCGATATTCGCATTCGAGACGACATGCGCAGCGACGTTGCCGGAAAGGTTAAGAAGGGCGACGAGGCTCTTGCGGGCGAAAAATACACTGAAGCGCTTCAGATCTATACCGAAGCGGAAGGGATCGCGCGCAAGCTGTCGATTGCCGAGAAAAATGAAGTGATTGAAAAGATGAAATTGGCGACGACAAAGATCAACAATCTCAAGGAGATTGATAACATTGTCAAAAATGCGGACCAACTCATCGCCAGCGAGAAATTCGAAGACGCGGTCACCAAATTAGACACGATCGTAAAAATCATGCCCGACAAACGCCTCGCGCTGAGGATGGCCGAAATCAAGACGAATAAAGCGGTGTTGGATGCAACCGCAAAAGCGGCCATGACCCAAGCGCTCGACGCTTTCCGCAGCAGCAAACTGAACGAAGCCGTTTCGGGTTTGCAGAGCGTTGCAGACGCGCACCCTTCGCGAAAAGACATTGCAGGAGCGCTGGCGAATTTCAAAGAAATTCAGCGGATCGATACGAACATCAATGTCAAAATGCCGGAATTGAAACATCGCTACAGTTCTGTTCTCAGTAAAGTCAGCGGCGACACCAGGCAGCAAAAAGAGCGAGCCGATGAAGCGTTTGAAAAACTGCCGAAGGTCACGGCAGCGACAGCGGAGAATCTCGGTAAATCCGGAATGGCAGGGATGGCGGTGGAACTGCCGGCTTTTTCAAAGCTTGCTGAAGAACTCATCAATCAAGCCGAGCGCAACGTCATCATTCTGGAAGGCATGTACCGCGAAGATCAGGCGAAGGCCAAAGCCGCACAAGAAGCGGTAAAACGCGTTGAGAATAAAGAGAAACAGAAGGGGAGTATCGAAAAGAACGTTGACGATTAAATCAAATCCAACTTGAAAACCCTATTTTTCACGCAAAGGCGCAAAGGTCAGCAGAGGCGCAAAGAAGGTTATAAGAACAGAGTGGATTATATGGACTCTTTGCGTCTCCGCGGGTCTCTACGACTTTGAGTGAAGTGAAAAGTATCGGTTTTAGAATGGATTGGGTTTAATAGCGCGGCACGCGGCTCAACCACGACCACGCAAGCTGTCTTTTTCCCGTTCGAACCTGAGAACCATTCGTTTCGCGCGTTGTTTTTTTGCTGGCTCGCAGCGGTTTCCTGCAACGCTCATCACTACCGTGACGCGTTGAGCATGTTATGATTCTCACTCATGAATTCCATTTTTAAAAAATCAGGTTTCGTTGTTTTTCGCGTGCTGCTGTCGTATTGGCCGCGGCATCGGTTGCAGTGTGTGCTGTGTTTGCTGGGCATCACGCTGGGTGTTGCGGTTGTGACGGCGATGGATCTGGCGAATGCGAGTGCGCTGGCGAGTTTTCGGCAGTCGATTGCGTCTGTGAGCGGGAAGGCGACGCATCAGATTGCGCCGCTTGAAGGCTCGTATCAGAATGGTGTTCCAGAGGAGCTTTTTGCGGCGGTTGCGGCGGCTCCGGGTGTTGTGGCGGCGGCTCCGATTGTAGAGACGTATGGGACGATTGTGGCGGATGAGCAAGCGGTGTTGGGATCGACGCCGAGTGAAGAGGGCATGTCGCGCGTTGCACCGGCCTTGGTTCGGATTCTGGGAATCGAACCGTTGATGGATCGGGCGTTTCGATCGGCGGAAGGGTATGAGACGGGATTGGGCGCGGGGACGTTTGAGCAGTGGGTTTTGCGTGACGATGGGTGTGTGCTTCCGGATTCGCTGGCGGAACGGTTAGGGGTTGAGGCGGGTGGGAAGATTACCCTGATTCAATCGGGCAAACGGCATGTGCTG
>JANXLS010000535.1 GCA_025355035.1 Planctomycetota bacterium
ATTTTGCCGCATGATACGCGGAATTCAAAACTCAATTTTAACAATCGCCGTTGCTCTCCCCAACACGAGAGGCTTTAAGCTCCTTTTAAAATCCGCATCAACGCCTGCGCCAGTTTTTTCGAATCGTGGCGGATCGGAAACGCCGGGTTCACGACGTCGTCCGGTACGACTTTGAACGGCGATTTCTTGTACGCGTTCAAATCGAAATGAACTGGATGTGCGTTCTTTTCTTTGACCGTCATGATGCCGGTGTCGCCGTATTTCCCATTGTTGACCAAAACAACATTGTAAATCTGGAGACCGTTGGAATGGGCGTCCAAGGCTTTCAACAAATCCGGCAGATCGTAGCCGCGCGTTTCACCTTCGTAGGTCATGATGTTGGATACGAAGACTTTCTTCGCTTTGCTGCGTTCCAACGCTTCAGGCATGCCGCGAATTAAAAGGTTCGGAATGATCGACGTGTACAAACTTCCCGGCCCCATCACGATCAAGTCGGCTTCCTCGATGGCGCTGACAATGTCCTCGGCGAGGGGTTCGGGATCGGGGCGAAGTTCCAGTTCCTTGATCCGCTTTTGCGTCTTGCTGATCACCGCCTGGCCGGTCGTCTTGCTGCCGTCTTCATGCGTGGCAACGAGTGAGATTTTGTCGAGCGTCGAGGGCAACACCTGTCCGCGCACCGAGAGAATGCGGTTTGCTTCACGGACGGCTTCGCCGAAATCACCGCGGATGCGCGCCAGTGCAGTCAGGAACAAGTTGCCGAAATTGTGACCGCCCAGTTCATTGTCCGGGAAGCGAAAGTCGAGCAATTCGCTCATGAGCGGTTCTTCGTCTGCGAGCGCGATCAGGCATTTGCGAATATCGCCCGGCGGAACGATGCCGAGTTCCTGACGCAATTTCCCAGAGCTCCCGCCGTCGTCGGCCATTGAAACGACAGCGGTGATGTCGAGCGAATATTCTTTCAATCCGGTCAACACGCAGGACAAACCGGTGCCCCCACCGATCGCGACGATCTTCGGACCCTCTGCGAGAACGGCGCGTTCATACGCCGCGTTGACCAATCCTTTGCGAGCCGCGCGACGATCGACCAATCCCCACATCGATTTGATCAACCGGTAGATTCCTGTGATCAGACAAAATCCCGACAGCACGAATCCCAATGCGGCGAAGGCGAGCAATTCTGTGCCGACGCTGTCGAGAACTTTCACCGAAACGCCGAATTGGTACAACGCCATCGAGGCCAAAACCGCGAAGACCATGCCGAGCATGATTACGGCGATCCAGCGCTTGATGCGAAGACCCGGCCGCAGCCATTTGATGAATTTCGGTAACGCCATCGTTTTGTGCAAATCAAAGTGAGAATGAAAACGCGTGGGATACCCGCCGCCGGTTTTAACACAAGAGAACGCAGAGACGCGCGGAGAAAATTCAGAAAAAGACGACCGCGTTTGGGTACCGGTTTTGCGCCCAAAGCTATCGTCGATCCGAAATTTCCCCCGCGAACCTCTGCGTCCCCGTGCGGTTCGAATGTGGTTTTAGACTAATTGCCGCTCAAGCGCGTATCCGCTTCGCCTAACAAGTGCCGCAATTCTTTCGCGTCGGCCGCGTCACGCAACTGCTTGACGAACTTGTCGTCGCGAACCAGCCGCGAAATATACGCCAGTGATTCCAGATGCGCGCCGGAAGCTCCTTTGGAACTCAGCAGCATGAACAGCACGTGCACCGGTTCGCCATCGAGGGCGTCGAATGCGATGCCCTTCTTGGATCGGCCGAACGCACCGAGCAATTCTGTGATGGATTCGTGTCGAGCGTGAGGCACGGCAACGCCGGCACCGATGCCGGTGGATCCCAGTTCTTCCCGGTCCATCAGCGCTTTGACGGCTTTCTTTGATGTGCCTTCTTCAATGCGGCCCGCTTTCGCCAAAGCCTGCACCATTTCCTTGATAACGTCTTCTTTCGTGGTGGACTTCAAATCGTCCAGAATTCCACCTTCGGGTATGATCTCGGCCAGCTTCATTTACTCAATGCCTCCATCGCGGGTGCGTCCCCGTTTCACTCCAACAAAATTGAATGCGTTCGCGCGCAAAGTCGCGCCATAGCCACAGCGGCAATCGTGTCTTGAATCGGCTCGGCGTCTGGTTTGTTCCGTTCGTTTTTCGTTTTAAAATATACTTGCAGACGCCGTGCCTTGAGCCTTCAATAAGCGCCGTTTATTCGTCTTCGACGACTTCTTCTTCGACGATCCGCTCGCCTTTGGTCCCGCGCACGACAGGATGTAATTTGGCTTTGTATTTCTTCATTTCGGTCAACATCTTCTTTTCAGCCTGATCGATCGCGACGTAAAGATCGTTGGCGGACCCGGTCGACACCAATGTGTGGCGCTTGGCGACGGTGCACACCAATTCGACCGTTTGCATCTGCGCATGCTTCTCGACATCGAGAATCACGTGCATGCGGTGGATGCCATCAAAATATTTTTCGAGCTTTCCGAGCTTCTCTTCCAAATGTGTTTTAATCGCTTCAGTGACCTTGAAATGCCGGCCTTCAATCTGCAATTCCATGCTGCCTCCTCACTATGCTCTCGAAGCGAGCGGTATCACATCCGCATATCCGCCGCGAGCAAGCGCTTCTTTGGCGTGACTTCCCCACTTCCAAGAAATGCCGTTCCACATCGTAAAATTCGAGGCAGCCAACGTCAACTGCTTTATCGGCCCCGTCGTTCTTGACATAATCTTAGCACTCAATCCTTCCATTGCTGCACGGGAAATGTTGGAAAGAGAAATTTGGAGAGAAACGAGTGCACTGCGAAGTCAGAGCGTAAACGCGTGCAAAACGTTTTCGCGCGCATTGACCAAAGCCGCGCAGTTGGGTTAGAATCTCTCATAGGTGCCGGATTCGCGTCGAGCCTCTTTTAAAAAGCTGGATTCATGCCCCGACTTTACATCGCCGCAAATATCAAACGTAAACCCGAGATCGAAGGGATGCTCGGCGATCTCCTGCCGTGGCTGCGAAAACACGCCGACTGCGTCAAGGTCGATCACGATTGGTCGCGGGATCTCAGTCGCGTCAAAGCCGATTTGATGCTCGTCTTCGGCGGCGATGGCAGCATCCTCTCCGTCGCACGGCGGCTCAACGGCAACCCGATTCCGGTCT
>JANXLS010000570.1 GCA_025355035.1 Planctomycetota bacterium
GTCGCCGTCGTACTTGTCGTGTACGCGGCAATATGCCTGCTTGATGCGCCATCCGATACCGCGGAGACGACGGGCAAATTGCGCCGGACAAAATCGGCCTGAAAAGGGCACAATCTCAGTCGCTCCCCCCAGTTTGCAGCAGCAGACCGGAAGGTCTTTCATGGTGCTGCAAATGACATCCCATATTGTGTCTCCAGGCATTTCCGGCTCGCGTTTGATTTTTTTCACTTACTTACCATCCTTATAATTGACTTGGTTTGTACGGACCATTTCCCGTACTGGCCAACACCCGGGCTCTTGCGGATTTTTGCCGGGATAGTGGCACGGGCGGGCGCACCGACATTTCGGCGCGCCACCTCGACGTGAACTACTTTGTTTTGCGGATTCTCACCCCCTTTTTGCCAACGCCGCACCTTTTCAGGCGGTTCCGAATTGCCACAAGCGGATCTACGCCGCCCAAATTCTTCGAACGCCTTTCACCGTAAAACTCTGTTGCAATATCCATCTCGCTTCCTCTCCATTTTTTTTTCGACTGGTTTCCAAGCCCGAAACTATTCGGGGAGGACTACCGCGCCACCCTTGCAGCGCGACAACAACAGTCTACGATGCGTTGTTGCGAACGCGAAATTGTCACATAGGATGTGACAATCTGATGGAGTTAACTCATGGTTGCACTGTCGCCACGTTTGATTCAGGTGCTACGGCGACACCTGAATTCAGGCTTCGTGGACGCCGTTGAACGGGAACTATTGCCGGTGGCTTCTCCGGCTGAAGCGGAATGGCCACCACAGCGCGCAAACATCATGTGGCCAATGCTTGGCGGACAGCAACGCGGGGTTTGCGAGTTGATCCGTGAATATGCATTAGCGAGCGCGTCCGAAGAATGTGTTGTCGTGAGGATATTGTATGGAATGATGCGCGAAGCAGCATTAGACATGCGCCCGTACCCCATTCGCGAGCTCTGGCGAGTGGGCCTCAGTGACGACGAGTGGGAGAGGTTTCTCTCGGCCTGCTCAAAGCAAAAAATGACTCGCGAGCACGTCGCCGAGTTGCTTTTTGGCCGGCGAGGTTCCCGGACCAGTAAAACTAAGTACACGAACGATAACAGACTTGAGGGTATAGACTACAGGAAGCAGTGGGGTGTCCTTGTGCCCGAAATCTACATCCTCAAAGAAGATGGGCGGGTTGATGCCGCGATCCGTAATGATGCACCCAGACCCCACCTGTTACGATGCCCAAGCTGCGCCGAAATCGGAATCATCGGCAAGGTAGAATTCCTGTCGATTAAAGCGTCTTAATTTTGGCGCCTTGTCGTCTGTTCATCCTCGCTATGGACGCTGGTCGCCCGCGGCGATGTACATTTTAAAAATGGCCGGCAATAATCCCACTCGAGCTTCGTACTTGAATTCTCTGTCGTTCAATTCAGCCGGCTAAGATGAAATTGATCTTCGCCAAGAGTCTTGCGACAGAGTTCGACGAGGTGCTCGTGGTGAGTGAAGAGAAAAATTTGAGTTCGTTTGGCCAAAGCGCCGAGTTGCGGGAGGATGGCCTTTGCGCGCTCATCGTCGCATGTGATCAGCAGATCATCCAGAATGAGCGGCATTGGTTCATGTTCCTCAAGATACCGTTCGAGCGCCGCCAACCGTAGAGCCAGGAACAGCTGATCGCGGGAACCGTCGCTCAAGCCTGCCACCGGAACTTTGACTTGATCGGGCCGGACACCAACAAGGACAGGAACATCGTCGGCATTGAACTCCGCCCCCAACCCGCTGAACGCACCCCTGGTAATGGCTTGAAATGCCTCGCCCGACTTTTGGAGGAGCGGGCCTTGATTCTCTTTTCGGAACCGCTCGATTTGGGTTTGCAAAAGATTGGTGGCCAGGCGAAGGCGCAGAAAACGGGCCGAATCCTGCCTCAACGTCGCCGCACAGGACTCAGCTTGCTGGCGAAAATCCGCGGCAGCATCTCCGGC
>JANXLS010000593.1 GCA_025355035.1 Planctomycetota bacterium
GCAGAACCGCATCGTCGGCTTTCAAGAAAAACCGAAGAAGGATCCAGCGACAATTCCCGGCCAGTCCGATCAGTGCTACGCCAGCATGGGCATCTATGTTTTCTCGACAGACGAATTGGTTCGCCGCATTTCGTACGATGCTAGACAGGAATCCGCGCACGACTTCGGCAAGAACGTGATCCCGGCCATGGTCAACGACGGCGCGCGCGTTTTTGCCTATCCGTTCAAGGACGAGAACAAAAAAGAAGTTTCATACTGGCGCGACGTCGGCACGATGGATTCGTATTTCGATGCCAACATGGACCTGACGAAAATCGATCCGCTCTTCAATCTGTATGATGAATCGTGGCCGGTGCGAACGTACCGCGAACAACATCCGCCGGCGAAGTTCGTTCATTCCGAACAAGGCCTCGAAGGGCAGGTGCGACGCGGCCAGGCGCTGGACAGCCTCGTCTCCCCTGGCGCGATCATTTCCGGCGGGTGTGTGATTCGCAGCATTCTTTCCGCGGGTGTGCGCGTGAACAGCTACTGCCAAGTCGAAGACTGCATCCTCATGGAAGGCGTCACCATCGGCCGCCGCGCACGCATCCGCCGCGCGATCGTCGACAAAGGCGTCAACATACCGGAAGGTGCGACAATTGGCTACGATCCGATTGAAGACAAAAAGCGGTTTGCAGTCTCGGCGGGTGGCGTGGTGATTGTGCCGAAGGAAATGAATATTTAGCCCCCTATATGTATATGTATGATTCTCTCGCAGAGGCGCAATGAACGGCAAAACGGGGCGAGTGAATTTTCAATTTGACCCTTTGCTTTTTTTCACTCTATTCAATCTCCGCGCGTCTGGGAGAGATTATGAATTGATGTTTTCGTTTAATCCCTGGGTTTAAAAATGCCCTCTGACCACAACAACGCTGCCGGTTATGTCTGCATGATGTTGCACGCGCATCTTCCCTACGTGCGGCATCCGGAACATCCGGAGTTTCTTGAAGAAGACTGGTTTTACGAAGCGGTTTCGGAGACGTACATTCCGCTGCTGCTGATGCTCGACGGCTTCGAGCGTGACGGCGTCAACGCGTGTTTTACGATGAGTCTCACACCGCCGCTGTGCGAAATGCTCGCCGATCCGTTGCTGCAAGGGCGTTACGAAAACAAGCTGCGCAAGCTGGCGGAACTCACTGAAAAAGAATTGAAACGAACCCAGGGTACGGCGTTTGAAAATGCGTCGTTGATGTACAAGAAACATTTCGCGGACTGTCTCGCGACGTTCGTGCGCTGGGGCAAAAATCTCGTCAATGGGTTTCGGCATTTTCAAGAAAAAGGTTTCATCGAAGTCATCACCTGCGGCGCGACGCACGGTTTTCTGCCTCTGATGGTGACGGAATCGGCAGTCCGCGCGCAGATTCAAATCGCTGTCTCGAATTATAAAAAGCACTTCGGCCGACGGCCACGCGGGATTTGGCTGCCTGAGTGCGCGTATGCTCCGGGCATCGACAAACATCTGCAGGAAGCCGGCATTCAGTTCTTTTTCATGGACACGCACGGGGTCGTCTTCGGCGTTCCGCGTCCGCGCTTCGGACCATTCCGACCGGTGTTTACCCCCAACGGTGTGGCCGCTTTCGCGCGCGACGCGGAGAGCAGCCGGCAAGTCTGGTCGAGCGATGAAGGCTATCCCGGCGATGTCGATTACCGCGAATTCTATCGCGATCTCGGCTACGACGGCGACTACCCGTACATCAAGCCATACCTCCACAACGACGGAGTCCGCCGTAACGTTGGGATGAAATACCATCGCATCACGGGCAAAGTCGAGTTGGATAAAAAGGAAGCGTACCAGCCGGCCTGGGCCACGGAGAAAGCCGCGTCGCACGCCGCTAATTTCATGCACAACCGCCAGAAACAGGTCGCGTGGTTGAAGGGGGCTCTGGGGGCGGAACCGTGCATCGTTGCGCCGTACGACGCTGAATTATTCGGGC
>JANXLS010000597.1 GCA_025355035.1 Planctomycetota bacterium
CCGACAATCGAGACGTATCCGGTAAACGTTGAGCCAGTGATGCTTTCTTGAACCCACAAAATTCCTTCGTCGAGCTCACCCTTGCCGTACATGGCCGCCATTTTTGCACTGGTTCCGGTTCCGCACGGCGAGCGATCGTACGCTTTGCCGGGACACAGCATGAAATTTTTGGCGTTTGCCGGGCCGCTGGTGGGCGAACACAATTCGATGTGGTCGATTTCACAGCCATCGTCACCGACGATTCCGTTCGCGTGCAACGCCTGGCGAATGGCCCAGCAATAGTTCGTGAGCGCTTCAACGTTTTTTAATGCGAGCTGCTGATCGTGTTCGTCGATCATGAAGAACCAATTGCCGCCCCAAACGATGTCGCCGTAAATCGCCCCGTGTCCGGGCACGTTGACTTCGACGGCTTTTTTGAAGCGGTAGCTCGGCACATTTTCGACGGAGACGGTGTGACCGTCGTCCTTCAATTCAACGCTGACGACGCCGACCGACGTTTCGATGCGGCAGATCCCGGGCTTGATGCGGCCCATGAATGCGAGCGTTTCGACGAGCCCGATGGTGCCATGACCGCACATTCCGAGATAGCCGACGTTGTTGAAAAAGATGACGCCGGCCGCGCACGTTTTGTCGGAGGGTTCAACGAGCAGCGCGCCAACGAGCACGTCCGAACCGCGCGGTTCGTTGACGATCGCTGAACGGAAGCGATCGAAGCGTTCGCGGAAGACGACTTGCTTGTCGGCGACGGTGCCGCCGCCCAAATCCGGGCCGCCTGAAACGACGACACGTGTGGGTTCGCCGCCGGTGTGTGAGTCGATGATGTGGATGCGATGCATGAGTTAAATCTTCGGGCGCTTTTCAAGGCCGGTGTGGATGATCTTCAAAACGCGTTCTCGTTCCTCGCCGACGAGCGGCAGGCGCGGCGCGCGGACCCATTCTTTTCCGAGTCCCGCTTCCTGAATCGCGAGCTTGATGTACTGGACGAATTTCAGGTGAACGTCGAGATGCAGGAGCGGGGTGAACCAGCGGTAAATCTCGCGAGCTTCGTGCCACTTGCCCGCGCGCGTCAATTCCCAAAAATACTGGTTTTCCTTGGGGAAAGCGATGCCCGTCCCGGCGACCCAGCCATCGATGCCGACGATCGCGGATTCGAGCGCGAGGTTGTCGACGCCGGTGAAGATCGAGTAGCGGTCGCCGACTTCGTTGTGAATGTCGGTGATGCGCCGCGTGTCGCCGCAGCTTTCTTTCAGCGCGACGAGGTTCTTCATGTTCGACAATTCGTTGAGCATCGACGGCGTCACGTCGACATAATACGCCAGCGGATTGTTGTAGAGCATCCATGGCAACTTCGTCGCTGAACCGACGGCGCGGAAATGCGCGAGGGCTTCGGAGCGATCCGCTTTATAGATCATCGCGGGCATGATCATGAATCCGGCGACGCCCAACTTTTCGACGGCCTGAACATAGCGGCAGGCACCGGCGGTCGTGATTTCAGCGACGCCGCTTAGAACGGGTACGCGCCCATTCGCAGTCTTCACCGCGCACTGGACGACTTCCAATTTCTCGGACGGTTCGAGCGTCGTGTTTTCGCCCAGCGAACCGAGCATGATCAATCCACTGACGCCCGATTCGATCAGGACTTCGATGTGCTTGGTCGTCGCTTTCAAATCGAGCGACTGATCTTTTTTAAATTGCGTGGAGACAGCGGGAAAAACGTCGGCCCATTCGGCCATTTTTGACGACATGCGAAACTCCTGTTTGCGCCAGTACGCGATGAGGTGTGCGAAATTCGGTGGTCCATTTATCCAGCAATGAAACGATTTTGCAATGATTATTTTTGCGAACGAAAATTAACGGCTTGCGGCGCGGCGCATTTTGCCGCGGGGGTTTTGTCCGATAGCTCTTCGAGTTCGCCGCGCCGGGAACGCGTCAACTGACCGGATTCAATGCGGCCTTGCCGTGGAGCACGGCAGCGCAATTGGTTGCGGCCATTTCGGCCATTTTATTGCGCGTCGAATGGGTTGCGGAGCCGATGTGCGGGAGCAGGATGGCGTTTTCGCATTCGAAAAGCGCGGGATGAATCGTCGGTTCGGCTTCATAGACGTCGAGGCCGGCTCCGGCGATCGTCCCGGCTTTGAGCGCTGCGGCCAGTGCGGCTTCGTCGAGGACGGGGCCGCGCGCGGTGTTGATGATGTGCGCGGTCGACTTCATCTTCTGCAGTTCCGACGCGCCGATGATGTGCTTTGTTTCGGGCGTCAGGGGCACGTGCAACGAGACGAAATCGCTTTCCTTTAAGAGAGTGTCGAGATCCACGCGCGTCGCGTTCAGTTCGTCCATCTCGGGCTTCGGCGAGCGCGATGTGTAGAGAACGCGCATATCGAATCCGCTTGCTCGGCGGGCCACGGCGGCGCCGATGCGGCCCGCGCCGATGATGCCGAGCGTTCTGCCGCCGACTTCCTGTCCGAGGAATTGGAGGATGCCCCAGCCGTGCCAGGCGTGCGCGCGCAGCACGCGTTCGCTCTCGCCCAAGCGTCGTGCGGATGCCATGAGCAATGCCCATGTCAGATCGGCCGTCGCGTCGGTCAACACGCCGGGGGTGTTGGTGACAGTGACGTTGCGCGCGGTCGCAGCTTTCACATCAATATTGTTGTAGCCGACGGCGACGTTGGAGACAACTTTGAGCTGCGGTCCGGCGGCGTCGAGAATCTCGCCGTCGATCATGTCGGTCAGCAGACAGACGATTCCAGTGCGGCCTTTGACCTGCGCCTTCAGTTCGTCCTTTGGAAGCGGCTTGTCGGACGTGTTGACATCGCATCCGCCCAATTCCCGTTTCAAAATGTCGATGCCGATTTGAGGGATGACCCGTGTGACAAAAACGCGTTCCATTCAATTTCTCCAAGAACCGCGACCGCTGGGGAACGGCCCGTGTGATCGTTATTTATCCAACGCCTTGATTTTCCAGAGCGAACTTTGGAGCGCATCGTATTCACGGTTTGCCGGAAAATACACACCAAATTATTGATAACCGGCTTGCGAGTCACTACACATACCGTGTGCGTTGCGGATGTGTGGTGACACGGGTTGAGCGAGAAAATCATGAGCGATAGAGTGTGGCCGACGGTACTTTTACTTCTTTTGAGCGCGATGATGTTCGGAAGGGTTCAGGCGGCGTCGTATCATGTGACAAACTTCGCGGGGGCAGCCGGAAACACCGGGCCGGATGATGCGACAGGAGCGGCGGCTCGGTTTTACAGCCCCAGCGCCGTTGCGGTCGACAAAAGCAGCGGGAATGTTTATGTCGCGGATGCGGACAATAATGTCATTCGATTGATCTCGCCCGCCGGTGTGGTTTCGACGTTCGCTGGATTGGCGGGTGTTTATGGAGCGGCTGACGGAACCGGCGCGGCGGCTAGTTTTTATCTGCCCAAAGGAATCGCCGTCGATAGCACGGGGAATGTCTATATTGCAGACACCTTCAACCACATCATTCGCAAAATCAACTCGAACGGCGGGGTCACGACTTTGGCCGGAACAGCGGGAAGCATCGGAACGGCGGATGGGACGGGATCGGCCGCGCGATTCAATTATCCGCTGGGATTGACGGTCGACAGCAGCGGGAATGTGTATGTCGCGGATTCCGCGAGTAACACGATTCGAAAAGTAACGGCGGCGGGAGTTGTGACAACATGGGCTGGCACCGCTGGAACCAGCGGTACGACCGATGGGTTTGGTACGGCAGCGAAATTCTACAATCCACAGGGTCTGGCCGTTGATTCGAGCGGCATTGTATATGTGGCGGACTCGTACAATCACACAATCCGAAAAATTGCTATTGACGGAACGGTGACGACGTTTGCCGGGACGGCGGGGACGTTGGGCATTGCAAACGGAACGGGGACGGCGGCAACCTTTTATTATCCCAGCGACGTCACGGCGGATAGCAGTGGGAATTTATTTGTCGCGGACAGCTACAATCTGGTTATTCGAAAAATTACGGCGACCGGAGTCGTCACGACGTTTGCTGGAGCGGCTACGTTTGGCGGCGCGGATGGGACGGGGACGGCGGCGACGTTCAGTTACCCGAGCGCAATTTCGATCGACAGCACCGGGAATCTATTCGTTGCGGACAGCGGGAACAGTACGATTCGCAAGATCACGCCTGGGGCGGTTGTCACGACGCTTGCCGGGACGAAAAACAATATTGGTACGGTCAATGCGACGGGAACGCTGGCATCGTTTTATTTTCCTCAGGGAATCGCTGTCGATTCGGCGGGGACATTCTATGTTGCGGATTCAGCGAACTACACGATCCGTAAAGTGACATCGGCGGGAGTGGTGAGTCTGCTCGCAGGGACGGCGGGGACATACGGCACCGCGGACGGGACGGGGTCGTCGGCGCTGTTCGATTATCCGGAAGGGTTGACGGTGGACAGTGCGAAAAATGTGTATGTTGCGGACACTTACAATCATACGATTCGAAAAATATCGTCAGCCGGAGTGGTAACGACGCTGGCCGGAACGGCGGGTACTTCCGGGAGCACCGACGGGACGGGGACGGCGGCGAAGTTCAGTTATCCGAGGGGCGTCGCTCTGGATTCCGTGGGGAATGTGTATGTTGCGGATTCGGGAAATGAAACGATCCGCATGATTACGCCCGCGGGCGTTGTGACAACATATGCCGGGGCGGCTGGATCGTTGGGGAGCGCGGACGGCATGGGATCGTCGGCACGATTTTATGTACCCAGTGGCATTGCATCGGACAGCAGCAACAATCTGTATGTCTCGGACAATTACAATCACACGATTCGCAAAATTGCGCCGGGCGGAAATGTGACGACGCTGGCTGGAAGTGTTGGGAGCATAGGGAGTGTTGACGGAGCGGGGACGGCAGCGAAATTCAATTATCCGTTCGGTTTGACCGTGGACAACATCGGGAATGTGTACGTCGCGGATTACGGCAATGAAACGATTCGCAAGATTACACCCGGCGGCGTGGTGACGACTCTGGCTGGGACGGCTGTTCTGGTGGGGAGCAGTAATGGAACAGGGCCTGCGGCGCGGTTCTTCAGCCCGAGTGGAATCGCGCTGGATGCGAGCGGAAACTTTTACGTCGCGGATTCCGGGAATAACAATATTCGCGTGGGGAAGCCGACGATTTCGGATGCCGCGACGATCGATGCGGCGACGGGCGGCGTCGGCGGCGTACGGCAATTGGGAACGGCTCCGCAGACAGCGACGTCGTGGCTGTGGAGCATTTATCGCAAGCCATCGGGATCGACAGCGGTGTTGTCTTCCACGACGAGCCGAACGCCGACGTTCACACCGGATCGGGCTGACGAGTATATCTTTCAATTGACGGCGACGGCTCCGGGTGGGACATCGATTTCGTTCGTTTCACTCTCGACGGCGAATGTCGCTCCGCAGATCACGAGTTCGACGACGGCGACGGGTGTTGTCGGGACGTACTTCACGTATCAAGTGGTGGCGACGGGATTCCCCGCTCCGACGTATTCGGCGACAGGACTTCCCAACGGGTTGTCGTTAATCAACGGGTACGTCGTCGGAACGCCGACAACGAATGGAACGTCGATCATTACATTAACGGCGACGAATAGCGTGGGTGCGGACAGCTCGGTCGATCTGACGCTGACGGTGTTTCAGGCACCTTCGATTGTCAGTTCGCTGACGGCGGCAGGGCAAGTGGGGATTCCGTTCAGTTACACGATTCAAGCGTTGGGTGATCCCGCTCCCACGTTGGGAGCATCACCGTTGCCGCAAGGGTTAAGCTTTATCGGAGCGACGATCTTTGGAACGCCGGCGGCTCAAGGAAGCACGAACGTGACGTTGACGGCTAGCAACGGTATTTCGACGGCCGATTCAAAAA
>JANXLS010000638.1 GCA_025355035.1 Planctomycetota bacterium
CCACTGCAAATCCATGAACCGTGCAGGACCGCGCCCATATCACGGGAAACGGAATTACCGATGTACGAGCGTTCAGCGAAATCCAACTTTCCGTTGTTGGCAATATTTTCTTCGTTGAACGTTGGCAACATTTGCCCCACCGTGAAATCATGGTGCGGGAGGAAACAAATATCGTGGAAGTTGATCAGCGCGTCCTGCAATACGCGCGGTGTTGTTCCCGAACCTCTTTGCACGGAACTAATGACGTTCGTTGAGGCTCCCGGCACGACGCCCTGCGTTCCATTAACCGCAGCATATTCTGGAGAAACATTCGCCAAGCGCTTTTGACCGACACCCAGCTGAGGGAAGCTGTTGGCTTCGTTGGCTGGGTCGATCATCACGAAGGCGCGGACGTTCTCGTGAATATCGATGCCGAAACGAAGTTCAGCGCGGCGAATCCGGAAGCTATCGTTATCGCTGGCTGCGTTCGAATCAACGATTCCAGTGCCAGCAGAACCATTGTTGTCAAAAAGTCCCCGGTTATCATTTTGGATGGAGTAGTACCAAACTTGGACCAATCCGCCAACGGTTAATTGGCCGGCGCTTGTCTTGACTGCACCCGAACTGGGCGCTTTCTTTTCCAACGCTCGATCGGCTATACTTTCCGTGGGCGCTTTTGCTGCCGATTCGTACACGGCGAGTTTGTCGTTCATGACCTTGACGCGCTCCTGCAAAGCAAGCAACTCCGGGTCGGCTTCAGTTGCAAAACCACTCATGCTGACGGTCAAAAGTACGCAAAGCAAAGCGAACTTCTTTAAGTTGAATTTCATCGCCCTCTCCAATGCTGTTAAGCTACACGATCAATTTAAACCGAATTTACCGTTTTTCCACAAAAATCTTATTTGTTGTTTTTGTTGTTGTTGATTCCGAAAACGCGTGCGTATTGCGTGTTTTTTGAACGCACGAAGAAACACTGAATGGTCGAATCAAACGTTTTGTTTAGGTTTCCTTCGGCCCCAACCATGACCGTCGTTTGAACATAAACGTCTTGCAGCACCTTATTCACCGGGAATCCCCATGTCCCGTCTGCTATTCCAGGCAGAACAATGCCAAACTTACTTGGCATGTTTGTAATTCCCGCAGTATCAAGCCCATTTGACGACAGGTCGTTTCCGGCTATTTGAATATCCACAATTAACGAGGATTTAGTCAATTGTACTCGGAACCTTTTGACAATCGTCTTTGGCAGCGACTTGAAATTACCGTCGAACACAGACATTACAGTCACGTTTGCCGTTTTCTTTGTTGTGAAGTCGAAATTGCCACCGGTCACGATGATATTACCGATACCCACTACGATCTTAGACGTTGACGCGTTGAACGTAAATG
>JANXLS010000641.1 GCA_025355035.1 Planctomycetota bacterium
GGACTGCCGGGCACGCTGACGATCGGATACGGTTCGCAAAACGCCGTGACGTATCCGTTCGTGCTGACCAGCAAGGGCAACACAAAGACGGCACAATTGGGCAACATTGCGTTCTCGGTCAAAGATGCTGTGACGCAATTCTCGACAAAGGGCGACGCGCGATTGGTGCCACTGATGCAGTCGCTGGGCGTTTCGAGTGTCGCAGGGACGACGTCTAAAGTTCTGGTTCCGATTTCGATCCAGATCGGCAGCAAGGTCTTCTACTGCGTTCAGTACTCAATGACGTTCGTGACGACGACAAAGGGTGCGAGTGGAAAGTTGGCACAGTAAAAACAATCGCGTTCGGAAACGTCGCGAATTTTGGCCGATGCGTTTTTCGACGCGTCGGCCACTGTCTTAATTGGCGGGAATAGTACCGATTACTTTTTGGGATTTCGTTCGATCCAGCGATAAACGTCGCGTGAATTCTTCCAGAAATATTTTTCACATGCCTCGCTGCCCTTCGCTGTGAAATAATCGCTGACGATTTTGAACTGGTCGGCGTAGCTGCCGCCCTTATCCGATACCGGCCAATTGCTGCCGTAAACCAATCGATCCGCACCAAAGCAATTCCAGCAATGATCGAGAATCGGCGCGTAGTACGCGACATCGTGCGGCGAATGGCCCGGACTTTTTTCGGACTCGATCGTTTGCTCCTGCATACCTGAAATCTTGCAGTACACGTTTTTCTGCTTGCCCAACGCGATCATGCCTTCAATCCATTCTTTGTGCAAAGCGGACGCGTCGCCTGCACCGCCGACGTGATCGATGACGATGCGAAGTTCCGAAAACTCGCTCGCGAGTTTCGCGACGGGCAGATGCAGCGCGGGGCCGCCGTTGATGTCGAGTTCGATCCCCATCTCGGTCATCAACTTGATCCCGGCGCGAAATTCAGGCTTGTCGACATTGTCGGCGAAGTTCGCGTTCGACACGCGGACCCCGCGGAAGATCGGATTCGCCGCGAAGCGTTTCAACGAGCCCGCGAAATCAATTTCATTGGGAGTGAGATGTCCCACAAAGCCAACGATGCATGGCTCATTTTCTGCAACATTGAGAATCCACGCATTGTCTTCGAGCCATTTGCTGGCTTCGACGATGACCGTCTCCTTGACACCCAGCGGAGCAGCCACAGCGAGCCAATCCTTCGGGAGGACCGTGCGATAAAGCGGTGTTCCTTTGGGTGGCCAGGGAACGCCTTCCTTCCGCGTCGGATCGTAAAAATGCGTGTGTGTATCCACGATTCGCGAAGCGGGTTGCGCTTCCGCGAGTGGGTTCGGAACAAGTGCGGCCGCGATCCCTGCGGCAGCAACGGTCGTGTGATGTAAAAATGTACGACGCTTCATATGTGAGAATCCCAATGTAAAAAAGCGGAGCTGAAATCAATTTTGACCGTGACCTGTTTATTTTTTCTTCTCTTCACGAATCGGTCCTATTTTCACCGTTCCCGATTCGTTGAGATTATAGAACGTCACAGAAATACGCTCAACCTTGTCGCGTGGATCAAAAGGCTGGTCGTAATTTTTCCACGGCGGGGTCGACGAATTGGATTTCATGTCGCCCATTTCAAGCGGAAAGCGAATGTTGCGATTCCATCCGGGACGCACAAAAACAGCGCGCGATTCAAAGACCTTGTTGTCTTTACAATAGAACATCATTGAGACATTCATGCCCTGGGTGAGTCCGGAATGCAGATCGAAAACCAGCGCCCGATCCTTCGACAAATCTCGATCGCCGAAACGCGAAATGGCAGCTTTGAACTTTTCCCCCGCGCGGCAACTGATGCGGGCCACCTTCGCAATTCCAGGTTTTTCCTCAACAAAATCCAAAACCGATTCATTGAAAAAATCCTTGCTCTCGGCGACCCATGTCGGCTTGTTCCAAGCGTCGGTCAACACCGAGAAATCGTCTAGCACGTCGAGCGCAGGACCTTTGTAGCGGTAAACTTTTTCGAACTCCGCCACAGACTCGAGAGGAGGAGGCAGTTTCAGCCCCTCTG
>JANXLS010000730.1 GCA_025355035.1 Planctomycetota bacterium
TCCCAAACTGGTGGCACATCATCACGTCCGTGTAACCTTCAACCAGAATCGCCTTGCGCGTCTCGACGATTTTCGTCCGAGCGCGATCAATGCCGTAAACCGTTTTCGTTTTGCTGAACAGCGGGGTGTCGCGCGTGTTCAAATACTTCGGTTCGCCGTCGCCGAGAATTCGCCCGCCAAACGCAATGACGCGGCCTTCAATGTCGCGAATTGGAAACATGAGCCGGTCGCGAAAAAAATCGCTGACGCCACCCTCGTCCCATTGGCTCGCCAACCCCGCCGCAACAACCGCATTCGCCGGCGCTTTGCGCTCGCGCGTCAACCAATGAAACAGCGGCGACCCGCCTGCGGGCGAATAGCCGAGATCAAAACTCTCGCACATTTCCGCGTTGATCCCACGCTTCTCAACATAGGCGAGCGCGTGTTTGCCAGCAGGCGTAAAAAGCTGCTTCCGAAAAAACTCCGCCGCCGCCGCGTTGAGCTAGTAAAGATAACTCTTCCATTCTTTCTCGCGGTGGTACTGCTCCGCCATGCGCGGATCGGCGGGTTCAACTTTAATCCCGGCGCGATCAGCGAGAATCTTCAATGCTTCCGGAAACTCGCAACGCTGCGTCAACATCACAAACGTGAAAACATCGCCCTTCTTCCCGCAACCAAAACAATTGAAGAATTGCCCTTCGACATTCACGTTGAACGATGGCGTTTTCTCGTTGTGAAACGGACAACACGCCTTCCAATTCCGCCCCGCCCGAGTCAACTTCCCGACCGAAGCCTGAACCAAATCCACCAGATTGGTCGCGTCCCGCACCCGGCGCTTTAAATCATCGTTAAACATCCCCGCATTTTACGAACCGCACGGTAAATTGGCAGAGGAATTTAAACTCAATCCAAACTGAAACCCCTACTTCTTTCACGCAAAGTCGCCGAGGTCCGCAGAGACGCAAAGAAAGGCTGTGAAAAAAGAAAGTTTCGGTTTCAGAGAAGATTGGGTTTAAGTCGCTATGCGGGCCGCATCACTCCAGTTCCCGCAGTTCCAGCGCCATGTCTGCGTCCGGCCAGATTCGGCGCGAGTGATTGCGGTAGATGTCGTCCAGACGTTCGTACTCCGCCGTCGTCAATTTCAGATACGCGGGGTACGCGGTGTTTGGCCACGTCGCTGAATATTCGGCGAACTTTTTGTCGCGGATCAGCAAGATGCGCATCGTCTCGTACATCAACTTCAAATTCTCCGCGTCCTTCCATCGCACCGCCTGCCAGCGATCGCCCGTTTCGTTTAGTTTCAGCGCGTACGACGTGTCCAGTCGCAGCCATTCCAGGTAGTTGAAATACAAATGCGTGATGCCGTGCGCGCGCAGGTACGCGATCGTTTCTGTCGTCGTCTTTGTTTTATGCAACGCTTCTTCCAACAACGATTCATTGAAGACCACCGAGTATGACGGCGTTCGCTCGCAGTAGAACGTCTGCGCTTCGCCGATAAAAAGCACGCGCGACTTTTCGGGAAGCAACGCGTGAGGCAGCACACCCGCCAGAGCGAGAATCGGGACGTCCGGGATTTGCGCTTTGGCGATGTCGGTGATGGATGCCCGGCCGATGACGCCTTCGCGCGACGAACATTCCTCGACCCAGCACAATTGCAGCGGCGTGAAAACCAACAGCGCGACGCAACACAACGCCACCGCCGCTTTGCGCAACGGCGCGACGCCCCAGATCTGAGCGAATCCAACCCCGCTCAAAGCCGCCAGCGCAGTCAGGTGCGGATAGAAAAACCGATTCAAACGATGGCTGAAAAAATACCAGATCAGCAGATCCGCAACGAATATGAACGCGACCAAACATGTCTCCGCATTGATCACCGCTGAAAATCCCGGCACTGCGAAGAAACACAATTGCGGCCCGCATTCGATATCGTCCAGATAACTCGTTCGAAATCCCGGCATCAATTGTTCCATCGCCTTGCCAAACGCCCTCCACGATATTTCGCCCGATCGCACCGCGACTTCGAAATGATCGATCCGATCCGGAATTCCGCTGGCCCCATTCAACCGCCTTCGCATCACCAATCCCAGTGGATGCAACGGATCGCCGGACGCCAAGGCGTTGCGCACCAACCATGGCGCGAACACCAGCGACGCGGGCAGCACCAGCCGTCCCAGCGCAATCAACGCTTCAAAGTACGCACCTGTCGACGCACAAAATACCGGCAAAAAGACGGCCAGCGGAGCCAGCGTAAAAATCAATCCCGTGTATTTTGTTCCGCAGCAAAACCCGGCGAACAACCCCGCGCAAATTCCCCAACCCGACGGATTGTTCAGCGCGTGATCGCGGAATAATTGCTGAATCTTGAAATCGCTCACGAACGCGCAACCGCACACGACCGCGCAAAGATGAAAGAGTGTCTGAACGTGTTCGACGTAAAAATCCGCCGCCAATTGAGACCCCAACGTCACCAGCGCAAACAGACACGCCGCCGCAACCGGCCCCGGCGAACTCGCGCGGTCGTCCGCTCCGGGCATCGACTGTTCCAACCGCCGCGCCAGAGCGTACACTCCAGCAATCGATAGCGCCCAAGCGGCCAAAAGCAACACATGCGCGCCGGGAAGTCCGGCCATTTTGTCGCCGGCCAGCATCATCGGCAGCAAAAAAAGCATCTCGCCGGTCTGCGGAAAAGTCGCGTAAATATTCTCGTTTAAAAAGCTCGCCGACCCCGCACGCAGATACTGCGCAGGCGCGGCGAGATGGTATTCCAGCACGTCGTATTCAGCAGGAAGATTCCAAATCAACGGCGTATGCGAGAGGAGCAGCAGCGCGACGATCGTCGAAGCAACGACGATTATCGATGGCGCTTCGTTCGCGCGTTTTTCAATCGCTTGAAACAGGTCCAACACCAGCGCGCGCGTCGGAAGAATATTCCAAACGCTGAAACCGACGATCACGAAGCGCCAGAACCACGGGTTCATCCACCCCATCGACGCACCGGCAAAAACAGCGAGACTCAACGCACCCAATCCAGCTGCCGCGGCGAGGACAAACCGTTCCAATGGCGACTCGAAGTTCGTCGACTTCAGCCGGATCCATTTTGATTCAAAAAGCTGAAGCCCGACGCCCGTCGCACAAAACAGAACCGCCCCGCCCCACGCCGCTCGGAGTAAATTGAGCAAAAATGATTCGTTTAATATGGCCGCGATCACCATTGCCGCGATGATGAAAACGATCGCAGAACCGCCCGGCGACGCAACGTATCCGACGACCCTTCGGAACACCTCCGCGCGCTTGAATCGAAAAAGCGCCAGCGAACCGCTGATCAACAAAAACGCAGCTGGCAATCCGCACACGGACGGAACTCCGTCCTGCATCGCGTAAATTGCGCCAACGACGGTGACCGGATTCACTCGGTAAAACAACCACGCCATCAACACCAAGTTGGGAACAATCAACAGCAGCGCCCAGGTCAGAGCCGAGCGCTGCACAATGGACTGATCGGATGTTCCGGAACCCAAGCGAAAATCCTTTGGCTATCGGTCAAGTTCAAGCAACAACTCGCGCCGTTTGCACGTTACAATTAACGTCCTTCGAAACCAACGCGTCACATCTTATGGCGATACTGTAGCAGAACGCGGTCCCGAATGGCAACCAGGCAATACGCGTGATTTTTCAATTTCCTCACTTCGATTGAATGGTATAATAGTGACTGCGCACTTCGAACGAATCAGGAGCACTTGAAACCATGTCCGAATTGAAATCTTCGCCCAAAACAGGTCTAACTCTTTTACAGAACCTCACGGCTCAACAAAAATTGGTGCGGGGCAGCGGCGAATTTTCGACGATCCTCACTCAGATCGCGCTTGCTGGAAAACTCATCGCGCGCGAGCTGTCGTACGTGGGACTCTTCGACCGCAGTTGTTCCACAGAACGTCCAATCGCTCCTGAAGAGAATCAGAAAAAGCTTGATGTATACGCCAACGATGCGTTCGTCAACGCGTTTAGCCGCTCGCCGTGGGTTGCGACGGTGGTCAGCGAAAGCATGAAAAACCCCGTACATCTGCACAGCCGCTTGCAGGGCGGCAAATACATCGTCTGCGTTGACCCTCTCGACGCCTCCAATCTGGCCAACAACGGCGTCGTGGGTTCGATCTTCTCCGTCTTGAGGCGGGTGGATTCGGCGGAGCAAGCGACGGAAAAAGATCTGCTGCAAAAA
>JANXLS010000733.1 GCA_025355035.1 Planctomycetota bacterium
AGCCGGAATTTTTCTCGTTTTAGCATTTCGCAGGCTTTACCAGGCGTTGTGGAAAGCGGAGGAAAAACGCCCAGACACCGCAGCTATTCGCAGGATTCTCGAAACTCAACTGCACGGCTTCGACGTAAGTGAATCAGCATTGCGCCTCGCGGCGTTGAGCCTTTATTTAACGGCAATTGAACTCGATCCCGAACCCGCACCGCCAAGCAAACTGCGTTTCAAGAATCTTCGGGATCGTGTGCTTTTCAACTGCCGTCGGCCGGGGATCGATTTCGACACAGGGCCAATTCTCGGAAGCCTCGGCGAACATGTCGACAAACAGAATAATCAGGAATTTGATTTGATTCTGTGCAATCCACCGTGGACGAGTCTAAGCACGGACGGTGTTCAGTTCAAGAATCCTGAGGAGAAGGACGCATACAAAGCCCGCATTCAAGAATTGGCCAACCAGTTCACAACAATCAGTCGTGACGTGTTGACCCGGCGCGGCTTGCCCGAACTTGCTCAAAATTACCAGAACCCAGATAATGTTCCTGATCTCCCTTTCGTGTGGCGCTCGATGGATTGGTGCCGCCCCAACGGGCGAATTGGAATGGTTTTGCCGGGACGCAATTTGTTTAAACAAGAACCAATTCCGAGCAAAGCGCGTGAAACACTACTTCGTGCCGTCGCGGTGACCGGGATTCTAAATTGCTCCAATCTTTCCGATACGAATGTTTGGCCGGAAATGAATCAGCCGTTCTTCCTGTTGTTTGCCTGCAATCGCATTCCCAAAGCGAATGCAAATCTGCGGTGGGTGACGCCCCATTGCGATTTGAGCTTGAATTCTAAAGGGGAAGTACGTGTCGACTCGAGGTCAATTGAGCTTTTAAGTCCGCAGGCGACGTATCAGGAAACTTGGCTTTGGAAGGCACTTTCGATTGGAACGTCATTGGACGTGGATGTAATCCGGAAAATTAAAGCATCGAAATGCGACACGCTGGCCGGTTACTGGGATAATCTAAATTTGGATTCAGGGAATGGCTATTCAATCAAAGCTGATCCTGAGGATGCCGATTATCATTTTTTGAAAGACTTTTTCGACTTGTGCGACACTGGGCTTTTCAAATTTTCGGTAGACACCTCGAAGTTGGCATTGTTTGATTTGGATAAAAAAAAACCTGGACGCCCACGGAAGGCAGAGATTTATCGAGCGCCACTTGTTTTGGTCCGCGGTTTTCCTTCGGCACAAAGATCAAGTGGGCTTGCTTTGTTAAGCCTTTCCGACGTTGCTTACAATCAGAGTTTTCACGGGTATTCTGGCGCAAAGCTTATAGAAGGAGAATCCCTGGTACGCTACCTTCATCTATTCGTACATAGTGTAATCTGGCAGCATTACGTATTAATGACTGCGCCAAAAATCGGCGTGGAACGTCGGGAATTTTACAAAACTGATTTGGACTGCTGTCCAATTGTCCCATTTGATCGTCTGGACGCTGCCCAGCGAAAGCTGACAAATGCGCTTTCAAATCGATTGATTGCAGAAGACATGACAGTTTTCGACGAAATTGATGCCCTCTTCTCTGAGCTATATGGACTGACAAAATATGATTTAGAAGTCATCCGAGACACTTTAAATTCGTCGCTGCCGTACATCGAGGTACGGGAACGAGCCTGCAGTGAACCCTTGCCTGAACAAAAGAGATCATTTGCGGCTCGCCTTGAATCGTTGCTGCGCCCATTTCTGCGGAAAATGGACGAAAAAGCCGAAGTTAATTTGTGGAAACCGACGGGTGTTACGGAGGAAAGCGCGCCGTATTCGGTGCTACTATGCGGAACCGAAAAGCGAAAGATCGAGTTTTCGGAAGAGTTTTTCTGCGAGAAAGTGCTTTCACTTGCGAATGAAACCGGTGCAAGTCGGGTGATTTTTGAGGTTAAAAACGGACTTGTCATAGCCGTGTTGAATCAGCACCGATA
>JANXLS010000736.1 GCA_025355035.1 Planctomycetota bacterium
GGCGGTCGCAAATCCGGCCTGCAATATTTTGCAAAAACATCTGCAAAATTCAATCCCTGGCTGGACCCGCGCATGGAACGCAGCATCGTGATCTTTAGCGCCGCGAATTACATCTCACTCTCCGATTTGTGGGCGCTAAAATCGATTACGCACGAATTCGGCCACGCACACCACCTTGAACATTGGCCGGAAAATCGAGCTGACATTTACGACGCATGGGACAAAGCGATGAAAGCCGGACGCTTCAAAACCGTCCACCCCGAAGACAAAGAAAAGCCGATTGTCAACTATGCCGCCCAAAACCATCTCGAGTATTTCGCCGAACTGACGACCATGTATTTCGCGCGTGCCAACTACTTTCCCTACGACCGGGCAGGCTTGAAAGCCTACGATCCTGACGGCTACGCCATGATCGAAAAGTTGTGGGGTGTCACCAGCGAAAAGACCAAAGCCCCTTGATACCATTCACTTCGCAAGCCCAGACTTTCCCGCCTTCGCCGTGTACAGCATGCTTTGTTTTTTAATAGACGCGCTGCCATTAAAAACAATCGCAAACGTGACCGTTCGAGCCGAACCTGATACCGTATTGTTATTGAGAAGGGAAACCAAACCCAAGGTGTCCGCGAAGCTACCTTTGCTGAACGCAGCCTTAAATGGTATCGAGGTCACAGTGCCCTTCGATTTCAACGACATCTTAAACGAATCCCCGCCAACGTGAGCTGAACCTTTATGACTCAGCGTCAATTTTTTCAACACCCCGCCCGCGTCGATCAACACATCCCCCGGCATAAATCCGTTCGGCACGTCCACCATCCCGCTTAGCGTTATACTATCACTGCCTGGCTTCAAGAAATTCAATTTGATCTGCGACTTGCTGATGGTCAAGGTACCAATCATAGTATTGGTGACGATCTTCCCAACGGGATTACTCGCCGCGCTGGCCGGATCGGTCCCCGCAAAGACTTCAAAAGAATCAGAAAACCCATCGCCATCGCTATCGAGACCCTCGCCGATCAGCCCATTCGGAGCAGAAATTGGAACATCCACCATGTCCTTCACAACGGCCAGCCCGCTATCAACAGAAACGACAACGTGATACGTTCCGGCCTGTGAATAAGAATGCGTGGCGGTAGCACCGCTACCAGACAAGCCGTCTCCAAAATCCCATGTGAACGTCAACGGGGAGCTATTGGTATTCAACGCCGCAACCGAGAACAAAATCGGTTGCAGGACATAACTCGGATTGGGAAAGGCGGTAGCCGCGCTGGTTATCAGAGTCTGATCAATCACCAAGACACCTGACGCAGAGCCAGCATAATTTGGGTCCGTAATCGTTACCGCAACAGGATATGAACCGCCTTTCGCGGGTGATGCGAGACTGCCATTATAAGTCACACCGTATTTCACATTGGCCGGTATCGTTGCTATGCCGATTGACTTGGGCGTGCCATCATAAGCTTGCACAAGTTTACTTAAAACAATCAACGCTATAGCAGGCGTAATCGTGAGCGCTGCTTTTGTCAATGACACAGAATAGTTTGCGAGCCTCCCATTCGGATCGTTCAACGTCGGAGTAATTACTTCTGCGGCAGTTATTCCATATACACCCGCTGCCGTTGCACCACTGGCATTGCTTGCATAGTTCGCGGTAATCGCATCATTCGCTACGACGCCCAACAATGTTCCAGTAAATGCCGGATTCGCCGTGCCATATATCCGGCTCGCAGCGTTGGCTGTTGCCGTCAGGGGTTTGGTAAGCACTGGGAGCATAACGGTTGCAGTTGCAGTTGTGTAATTCACAGAATCTGTCGGCGTAAATAGCACAGACAATGTTTGATTGTTACCGGCATTTAAGACCGTACCGGAAGCCGGCGTATAAACAAACGAGCCTGGAGTCGTCGTTGTCGCATTCAACTGCGCCGCGCTCAATGCCGTTCCATATGTAATATTAGAAGGATTAGCCCACGTCAAGACAGGCGTGACAGGTTTTGCATTGATCGCGACTGTCGCCGAACCGCTCACAGCCCCGCTCGTCGCTTTAACACTTGCCGTTCCCGCCGAGGCAGGTGCCATATACAAACCGGACGTGTCGACGCTTCCAGGACCGGAAGCAATTCCCCACGTAAAGATCGGTTGCGGCTGCATGCCTGCATTGAATTGGTCCCGAGCCGTGGCTAAAAATTGATACGTGTTATTAATGAGTACATTCGCTGAAGCAGGTGAAACCGTAATCGACATTAATGTCTGGTTCACCGTAACAGAAGTCGATGCAGTGCTGTTTAACGACGCATTGTAGACTGTTACTGTTATCGTATAGGGCCCAGCCAAGGTAAATGTCGCCGTTGAATTGCTTGCGCTCGTCGCATTGTTGGGACTAAATGCGACAGCTGCAGGGCCTGTGGCGGACCAACTATATGAAAGTGTCTGGGCGGGAATGTTGGGATCAGTCGCCGTGGCTTGTGCGGTTGCCGTTGTACCCGTCACCGGATTGGGAGTAACTTGAACGGAAGCAATGTTCGGCGGTTGAATGCTGGTCCCCACGAAATTGACCATCGCATTCCCGCCGTTGACCGTCCCCGCCACATTAGCTGGCGCGAAAGTGTACCCTGCTTTTGTCGGCGTGACCGAGTATGGCGATCCGTCTGCTACCGGCGTAAATGAATAGCTGCCGTTTGCAATCGTTTGAACCGTTTGAGTCGGAAATCCATTCAATGCCAAGGCAACCGACACACCCGCTAATCCGTTCCCGCTCGCAGCAATGGTGCCGCCGATTGTATAGGAATTCGTCGCTGCATACGTCGCAACAAGTTCTACGTCATTGTTCGGAAATGTAAACTTTGTTAGCGAATTGCCATTACCCGGATTGGCGACAAACCCGCCTGTCAGTGTGCCGCCCTTGGTCACAACCCAACCATTAAAGTTCATGCCTGCAGGCGGTGTGTAGGCTTGGATACACAGGGTATCACCCGCATGAAATCGGTATTGATGGGCGGATGTGGTCCCAAACCCATTCTTGACTGTAAAAACATATTCTTTTGTAAAGTAAGTCGTATTAGTCGTCAGCGAAATGGTCCCGCTTGCGGTGCTATCCACTAAAAACTTGGAGTGCGGCTGGGCGCTGTATCCTGGAGCGATTGTGACATGCGCGTTGTTGGTTTGCCACTTCGTAAAATACATCCAATTTTGCCCAGCATCGGTTCCGATACCAATTGTTGACCCCTGAGTTCCGACCAAGAACGTCGCGCTCCCAGATGCTGCTAGGGTGCCGTTGCTATTGACTCCATTTAGATTGAATGTAATTGAATTACCTGCGAACGAACCTATTTGTGCCGACGCACTCGTAACCGAACCAAAGATATTGGTGACAACAACATAGTAAGCGCCGGGATTGGTCGCATGGTATATCGAACTCTGCGCGCCAGCAATCTTTGATCCGCTGCCGGGGGTGCCAAAATACCACTGCCATTGAAGTGGCTGCGTTCCGGATGTAGATACAGACAAATCGCCGTTGCTTGTGCTATTATCAACAGGCCCCTGTATGATAGCCGGCGCGTTCCCAATCGTGGCCGAATTACTAACGACGCGCCCGAGCTCGTTACTCACTTCACAATAGTAAACCGCGCCATCGTCCACGAATCGACCGGCAGCGATATTCAACGTATTAGCGCTTGTTCCGGAGTAATCCAGCGTTTGCCCTTGGAGGATATAACTCGTTGTTCCCGGTACGGTATCGACAATCTCCATTCCGTTGCGCTTCCACTGGTATTTCAGATTGGTGCCGGTTGCCGTCAGCGAAATAACAACAGGCTGTCCCAAAGTAAGTACTTGATTCACAGGTTGCCCGGCAACTGCAATGAAAGGAGCGGTACCCGCTCCGCTTGCAGGAGGCAACACTTTGACCGTGATGGACATGGCACCCGATAGCGATCCGTCATTGACGGTCAGTGTCAGAATATAAAAGCCGGGATTCGAGAAATAGGCTGTCGCGCCAAACAATGACGAATTATCAAAGGTCACCCGCCCCTGCCCCCGAAACGACCACGAGTAAATCAGATTCGCATTTAACGTGTGATCGTCAGAGACGTTGAACGAATTGCCGGGGATTATGGATGCAATGTGTGTGTTAGGATCGGTCGCAACTATCAGCGGAAAATTGCCAGCAACCGGCTTGACCGTGACATCCGGGCGGAGATTGTTACCCGGATTGGACGTCCATTGGTAGGGGACACCGTTTGCCACAAAATAGTGATCACCATCGCTTGCGGCCGACGCGAACGTATAGCTGCCAAGTCCATTCGGGAGATTACCTGCAGGCGGAGAAATGATGGACCAGAGCTTTGTATCACAATCCCATTTCACAATCTCGTTCTTGTTTCTATTGAGCGGATTTCCGGCAGGCAGCGCACTCCATGCTATAGAACCGTATGTATCACCCGATTTGGTCGTGAGCAGACCCACGCCGGCGGCTTGAGATAGTGTATATCCATTTGTCAGATAGGTACTGCTTACCGGATCCAAATCGCCATTTGTTGCATGAATGATTTGGCCTGTAGGCAAAATTCGAAAGTATTTCGGATATTGGCTGTTGACGTAGGACGCGACGCGAAAAGCATTTATCATCACGTCTGCGTCCGTTGTATAGGCTGCGCCGTCGCCTTTGCCAAACATGGCGTAGCTCAGGCAATTGTTATGATACCAGGGCAAACCTGTCGTCGTTTCGCGCATGGGCTGGTACCAGAGGGGATCGATCAACTCCCAAGTCTGCCCGTCGTCGTAGGAGCGCCAATTGTAGAATTCCTTGCCGAAATACATTTCACCCCAGGGAGCAGTGCTGCCTCCGTAGGGAGCGCCTGCGATTCCCTGTATAACGGGGGCATTTGTACCATAGGCTGGCGCGGTCGTTATGATGTTTCCAAGTGTAAAATTATTAGGTGCAGCGGGCTGAATATAAGTGGCTGTATCGGTCACGTAAACGAACGTTTTTCCATCGTCATAGGATTTCCAAACATAGGATAGTATTTCTAGCACAATATTGCCGTGAATGTCGTTCGTCATCGCACCGACATAAGAGCCTTGTTGTGTGTTGTTAATATTGACTGCTGCGTTCGTTGGTGACGGAATGAAGGAGAATTTAAAGGATGATGTTGCGGTATCATAATAGTATACTTGATGCGTTACCGAAGGCGTCGGAACCGCATAAACAACTGGCTTTCCGGCGGCAGTGCAAATGATGTTTTCCAGAAAGCCGTTCGCCGTCGAGCAAACTCCGTACGAAACGAACGAAGTTGGCGACGTGGGTGTCGGGCTGACGTAAACGACATGATTATTGTCCATGATCGCCACCCACGGCGAGACGTGATTACCGACGCCGTCCGCCCACGATTCCAAGCCGATCAGATTCGTCGAAGGAAAAAGCGGGGACGCACCTATAGAGAACGAACCGCTTGCCGCGTAAACACTCACCCAAGATAACAACGATAGCGTGGTGATCGCTCCAAATCGAAGCGTCCGTTTTCCACCTCGTAGATCGTTCATGTGTGTTTTCATCGTTCGTATCCCGGGGATTGTTCCAGCCAAACTCAATTTCCGATTTGTTTTTCTACAGCCCATGCACATTCGGCGAAAGGTACCCTGCTTCGGTTCGTCTGGCACATTAAGCGTGAATGGCCCGAATATTTTGAGAAAAATTGTTTCCGTTTGCATTCCTAGGCAGAATTACATTGCACGTGTGGTGAAGCCAGGTACAAACAGAACGCTTCCATCCCTCAGCGCGAGCGTCTGTTTATCCCGAAATCGTTGAAGCCTGAATCGGCTTGAAAAAACTATGCCGTTCGCGCCGCGTTGACATTGTAAGGGAATGTGTTAGCCTCAAGGACGTGTAAATCGAGATGCGAAGCACTTTCCAAACGCTTCTCAATACGAAACCCATCGCAAAGTCCCCGTAGCTCAGCTGGATAGAGCGCTGCTTTCCTAAAGCGGAGGTCGGCGGTTCGAATCCGCCCGGGGATATTTTAAGCCAAGCATTAGTTCATTGCTCGATCATCGAAAATCGCTCGAAGTAAGATTCTCAATTCCCAAAGAATCCTGATGCGCTCGGCACACGTTCGGCGTAAACACGAATGAGATACGTGCGTTCGCGTACAATCGCTTTGTAGCGAATACGTCCGCGACAGAGCACGGAGTCAAGAGCTGATCCAGAAATCGGGAGTGCGTGGAGTGGTGGACGATACACGAAAAAGACTTCAAGAATTGTGGACGCGGCTTAACAAAAGCGCGGCGAAGATCGGAACGGATCGCCAGCTCATGAGCGATGTTCAGATGCTTTCGTGGCTGGTAATACTTTTGATTTTCATGTTTCCAAACGTGTCGTTCGCTGCGGGTCTCGACGCAAAGGTCCAGTCCTACTTCGACGCGCATTGCATGAAGTGTCACGGTGCGGATGCGGACAAAGGCGATTTCCGGATTGATACGCTTTCAGCCAAAGTCGGCGTAGAGAACACCCCGCAGTGGCTCGAGATCATGGAACGCATCAACTCGGGCGAAATGCCACCGAAAAAAGTCAAGGCGCGGCCCAGCGCGGACGAAAGCGCTGGCGTGGTAGCGTGGATCGCATCGAAGATGAAAGAGGGCGAGGCGACTCGCATGGCGGCGCGCGGACGTGTTTCCTACAACCGACTCACGCGAGACGAGTACGTGAACACGGTGCGTGATTTGATCGGCGTGCATTACGACGCGAAGGACCCGGGCGCGTTGCTGGACGATCCGGAATGGCACGGTTTCGAACGCATCGGTTCAGTGTTGACGTTGTCGCCGTCGAACATCGAAAAGTATCTCATTGCCGCTGAAGTTATTCTGAACGAAGCGTACCCGGAACCCCCGGCGAAGAATGCGAAGACTGTTGCTCCGTTTGGCGGTACCAAGCGCGCTGTCACGGATGAACAGATCAACGGACAGCATCGTGAACGGTTGAGCGAGTTGGGAGTGCTCGACAAGGTTCGCTTCGAAATGTGGCCGGGCGATATTTTCCGTTATTCATTGCTAAAAGACCCGCTACCGGAGTCGGGCATTTACGAAATCAGCTACACGCTGAGCGGATTGAAGCCTGAGACCGGTCGTGCGCCGCATCTTAAAGTTTACGAAGCGAAATTGGATCGCGTCTTGTTTGAACAAGACATCGTGGCTCCGGAAGAAAAGCCGATCACCGTCACGTTTCAGGCGCATTTGCCAAAAGGGCGGCCGAGCATCGACGTGTACAACGACGTGCCCGGTCCGCCGAACACGCCGCGATCCGGTCGCCACGGAAACGTGCCGTTCGTAAGCACCAAGATGGGGCGCATTCCGTGGCAGATGAAGCTGACAGACGAAGCGGGAAAAGCGCGCTATCCTTTCCTTATTATGGATTCGATCATGTGGCGCGGACCGATCGTCTCCGACAATGAGAAGAAGTTGCGCGACGATTACATGCCACACGAAGCAGGCAACATGGAACAGGTGCGGACGTGTCTCGCCACGATGGCGCGCCGAGCGTTTCGACGACCTGTGACGGATCAAGAAGTCGATGGTTTTGTCGGCATCGTGAATAAGGAACTTGCGGCCAAGGAGAAGTTTCGAGATGCGGTAAAGGCCGGGATGCTGGCGATTCTGTGCTCTAAGAGTTTCGTCTTTATTGCTGAAGGCGACGAGAATGCCAACCGCACAACGCTGAATGATTGGGAGATCGCGGCGCGCTTGTCGTACCTGCTCTGGAACACGAGTCCAGACCCGGAACTCGTCGCGCTTGCCGAGCAAGGCAAACTGCATGACAAGTCAGAACTGGCGAAGCAAGTGACACGAATGCTGAGCGATCCGCGTTCGTCGAACTTCACGGATTCGTTCGCCACGCAATGGTTGCGTTTGCGCAAAGTCGGCATGTTTCAACCGGATAAAAAACTGTATCCGGATTACGACAAAACACTCGAGAACTGCATGATTGCGGAGACGAAAATGTTCTTCCGCGAGGTCCTGAATTCCGGCTTGACATTGCGCGAATTTTTGCACTCGGAATGGAGCATTATGAATCCGATGCTCGCTCAATTTTATGGATTGACCGATGTGAAGTTGAATGGCGACGCGTTTCAGCGTGTCTCGTTGTCTGCCTCGAGTCATCGTGGAGGATTGCTCACTCAAGCGTCAATTTTGTCGCTGACGTCAGATGGTGTGCGGCATCGTCCGGTGCATCGTGGCGTGTGGGTTAATGAAGCGATCTTCGGGCGAACACCGCCTCCCCCACCCGCGAACGTTGAACCTCTTCCAACCACCGGCCTTGATTCACAGAAGGCGACGTTGCGGATGAAGCTTGAAGCCCACATCAAGAATCCAAGTTGCGCTGCCTGCCACGCGAAGATTGATCCGCTCGGACTCGCTTTTGAAAATTACGACGCCATCGGCCGTTGGCGCACGGAGGAAGTGACCGACGGAAAAGGGAGCAATCCTAAATTTGATTCGTCAGGCAAGCTCCCCGATGGCCGCGCTTATCAGAACGCGGATGAATTCAAGAAGCTGCTGCTCAACGATCTCGATGCGTTCAATCTCACGTTCATTGAGAAGCTTGCGACGTACGGACTGCGCCGCACAACGTCATTCAGCGATCGCGACGATATAAAAGCCATCGCGGCCGCAACGAAAGCGAAAGATTACCGTCTCAAGGACATCCTCGAAGTGTTCGTGTGTTCCGATCTTTTTCAGAAACGCTAACCCAAGAAGCGAGCAATCAACATCATGAGCAACCTCAATCGCAGCAATTGGCGCATCAGCCGCCGACAAATGCTCCGCGGACTTGGAGCCGCCATCGCGCTACCTTTATTGGATTGTATGGCCGGGATTCCCGCGCCATCGAAGCCCAAGCGTAGCGTGTTCCTTTATATCCCCAACGGCGTGAACACGCTGACCTGGCAAATCGATAAAGCCGGCGCGGATTACACATTCACCAAGCCGCTTCAACCGCTCGAGAAGCATCGTGCTGACATCACACCCATCAGCGGATTGCATCATCCGATGGTGCTTGGAAAGCATCACAATTGTGAGAAGGTCTGGCTGACCGGTGCAAACGTTCCCGGTGATGGCGGAGCGTTCCGCAACACGGTCTCTGCGGATCAGGTCATTGCTGAAACCCAAGGCGCGTCGACGCGATTTTCATCGCTCGAAATGGCGATTGAAGGGCAGTCGTTGGCGTGGTCGAAGGATGGCATTCAGATTCCCGCTGAACGCAACACTCAGCAGATTTTCAACATGCTCTTCGGGGTCGAAAAAGACAGCAAAGAAACCATCCGTCGCCGACTGAGTCGACGCGGCAGCATCCTCGATCTTGTCGCCGATGACGCGAAGCGCGTGAACGACAAACTCGGCAGCGAGGATCGCAGCAAGCTCGACGAATACCTTACAGCGGTGCGACAAGTCGAAGAGCGCACCAAACGCGCAGACGATTGGCTGAACGTCCCGAAGCCTCCCATCCCGGCAACCGACGCTGCAAGTCTTCAGCGCAGGCTCAGCATGGCCGAGGCGGGCGCGTACTATCGTCTTTTTTACGATCTCATGGTCATGGCAATTCGCACCGATAGCACACGTGTGATCACGTGCGGCATCGGTGGCGAAGGCAACGCCAGCGGGATTCCAGAAATTGGAATTTTGCAAACGCGCCACGGTCTCTCGCATCACAACGGCGACCCGGAACAGCTCCGCCGCCTCACCGAAACCGACACGTTTCTCATCGGCCAGCTCAGCTACTTCCTCGACCAGCTCAAAGAACATAAAGAGGAAACCAACACGCTTCTAGACACCACGCAAGTTCTCTGGGGCAGCGGCATGGCCTACGGTCACAGCCACGGCAACGCCAATTTGCCGACGATTCTCGCGGGTGGAAAAGCGCTAGGCTATAAGCACGGAACGCACGTCGATTTCAATCTGCCGAAGATCGGAAAATACGATGTTACAAACGCCACCGAGCACTACAAGATTTGCTCGCGCCCGGTTGATGGCGACGCCCGGGTCAGCAACTTACTACTGACGATGTTGCAGCGCGTCGATATCAAGGTCGATACGTTCCAGGACAGTTTGAAACCGATCTCGCAGATTGTGGCTTAATATTGACCTTCATCACAGGAATGCCCATGCGTTTTCGTTTTATTGTTGGCCTCTACCTCTCATTTGCCTGGGTCACCGTTCTCCGCGCCGAGGACAAACCTACGTTCCGCACGGACGCTGATGGCCCGGTGAAGGCAGATGAAAAGCGCAAAAATCCGAAAGACAAAAAGCAGGGAGACAAGCCGGAGTGGTTCCAGCTTGTCGATGGTCAGTTCCCGCCCGAAGGCTCCGCGCACGCCGTCACGGGCGAACTGATGTTCGTCGATCACTTGGAGCGTCGCTTCCAGATTCGTGTCGATCGCAACGACAGCCAGGATCGTGGCGTATGGGATCTCCCCCTGCTGGCGACAATGCTGCCGTACGGTTCGATCTGGTATCACGGCGCGCCAGCCGCATTGCAGGACATCCCGCTTGGCACACATTTACACGGCTTGTTTTATCAAGCGGATCCGAACGAAAAAATGCCAGTGATCGATACCGCCTATAACCGCCGATCGCCCGAGAAAGAATTCCGTCGCTGCTTCCGCATCGAAGACGACTTTTCGTTCCATGCGCGTCAGAGGCAACTGTGGAAAATCGATTCAATTGATCTCGAAAAAATGAAGCTCTCCGCCACGCTTCAAGACAGCGGCAAGCCCTCGGGCCTGCCGAAACTCTTCGACCTCCTCACCAGTACGCACGTGGTACGCGGCAGCGGTTTCGTCGATGTGAAGTCTTTGCAGCCCGGACAAAATGTACTTTTCAATCTCACATGGGTCACACTCTATGGTCCAGGCCGCATCACCGACGTGTGGATCGATGAACCCGCTCGCGCGCTGTTCACCACCCTTCAGCTCGAACGGC
>JANXLS010000743.1 GCA_025355035.1 Planctomycetota bacterium
CCCGCCTACACGCTTTCCAGGCGTGTTCCTTAAACCGCTCGGACACCGCTCCACCGGGGAAGAACACTCTCCAAACCCACCATTTGGACCCCTTGTGGGGTGGCCTGTGGGGTGGGCTGAAAAGTAACGACGACCAGAAAACAAGCTCCGGTCGCCGTGGAAGTGCATAATACTATCAGAAAATTTTCCGCGCGCAAGTTCAGGCGAATTTGAATCCGTTCACAATTTGAAGGCTGTTCTGGTAATGCGCCGCGCCCACGTCGCCGGAATGTCCCAACATCGTATCCAGCACGTGGCCGGGGACGCCGCGATTCAACATCAACCCACGGCACGTCCGCCGCGCCCGCTGCGGAATCTGACGACCAAGGCCGAGAATTTCTTCCATGCGAATCAAGCACCGCGTCAACCGTTGCCCGATCATTTTCCCATCATTCTCAATCAGCCAGCACTCGTCAGTCAACTTCCCGTCCAACAGCGCGGGAAAGACAAACGGCTTTGAGCCGGTCACCGGCTGTAACGCGCGCAACAACGACCACAACTCCGGCAACGGGCGCACCGGGCGGTTGCTGGCGAGCGTCTTGGTGGTCTTGATCCGCGTATCGCGGACCGACAGAATGTTGTCGAAATTCACATCGTCCCACGTCAACACGCACAACTCACCAAGTCGCATCCCGGAATAAGCCAGCGTTCCAATCAAAGCGCGCCAATAAACTGCCGCCTGCAAAGATTCGTACGGTTCCGTGGCGGTCGAAGCCAATAATTTTGTCAGGGCGTCAACGTCAAGAATCCCCACCCCGCCATTTTGACTCCGCGCGATCGTCTCCACCGACGGAGCATGAAGCGTCTTGACGAGTTTTGCAATGGCGCGCATTTCGTACTCGTCGGCAATCCAGGCCAGAAGCCGCTTCAAATCGCGCATCCGATAAGAAATTTCGTACGCCGACGACGCAGCCTTCTTGCTTTTGGAGCGGACCACCGACATTGATTTTGTGATTGCGGCGTCGATGCGGTCTTTATTGAGTTCGGCCAGTTTGATATTCGTCAAATTCTCGATCACAAACCGGACGCGGCGAACGACGGCCTTTTTCTGCCGGGCGGATTTTGAATGAAACTCGCCAGACCAGCGCTCGAACGCTGTCTGGAGCGAATGCTGGTTGTGCGGCCCGTGGCCAAGACGGGCCATTTCCTTTTCAAAGAATTCACATTTGCGCCGAAGCGTGAAGATTTCCTGCTGCGCGATGGTGAGTTGATCGCAGACCTTTTGATACGGTTCAGCGAATTCCGTCGCGCCGTATTCGTCAATGTGAACGGCCATCACGTGTGATTGTCCAGGCACAGCCGGATCAACGCGAAGCGATTTATAGAATGCATCGACGGCGACGGCGGGAAAGATGCGCTTGGCGTCCTGCTCCTTATCTATGCTGTGCCATGTGGGATTCTTGAGCGCGTCGAGAGCTTCGCTGATGCGGACTGCGACGGCGGCGTCGGTGGTGCTGCATGAGCGATCAATTTGTTTGCCGGGCATGGCGGGGTGACGCATTTTGATGCGCCAGACGCCCTGTTCGGTGCGGTATAGGTTCGGAATTTTCACGTCTTGCTTCTCCTGCCGTCCCATCACGGCAAGATCATTAAAAAGCAGCGGCGTCTTCGATGTAATTTGGGC
>JANXLS010000795.1 GCA_025355035.1 Planctomycetota bacterium
AGGGCGCCCGACCGTAGGCCGCCTTCCAGGCCACCACCGTCCCGCGGAACTTGCTCGCCGCGTCGGGATCGCGTGCGATCTCCTGGGCCCACACGCGCTGCATCCGAGCGAAACCCGACATCGTGACGCCGGCGTTCGCGAGGACCAGGTTGGGGCTGTAACCCGACTCGATCTGGGCGACGAGCACGCTGATATGAAAGACGAAAAGCTTATCGAAATCGTCCGCTCTGAATTGAGCGAAGGTCGCCGGTGCGCGATCTACCCTCAGTTCACGGGCGTTCACGACGTGAGGCCGAAGCTACTCAAATTTCTGACCGACGCTGGCATCAAATCGTTGGTCATGCCGGACACAGTGAAACCGGAAGCGCGCGAAGACTGGATCGAAAAACATCTCGACGAAATGGACGTGCTGATCGTTCATCCCAAGCGCGTCATGACCGGCCTTGATCTGATCGCGTTCCCGTCGTTGATTTGGTATCAGACCGGTTACTCCACCCACGTTCTCCGGCAGGCCAGCGCACGCGCACGCCGACCGACGCAAACGCAGCCCTGCAAAGTATTCTTTCTTTACTATGCCGGGACGATCCAAGAAACCGCGCTGGCCTTGATGGGCGAGAAGGAAGCAGCGTCTCAGGCCCTCGAAGGAACGTTCGATACAAACGCGCTGCGAGCCATGATGAACGGCGGCCAAAACGACGATATCCTTGCCGCGCTGGCTACTACGCTTGAAGCCGGAAAGAAAATCGACGCCCATACCGCGTGGAACGTCGCCAAGCCAAAGCACAAACCGAAACCCGAAGCGCCAATCATTCGCACAGAGCCGCGCGCTTGGCAGCAGGGATTCTTGTTCGATATGGATTTCGCACCCGCCGCGCTCGCCGCATCCGGCGAATAGTCACTGCCATCACATTCACATTAAATGCCGCGACGATCGCGGCGTTTTCTTTTGGAGAATTTAAATGAAAGATCGTTACCCGCACGCCGTCGAATGCGCCATCCGCGCGTTGGCGCATGGTGCCGCCGCGTGTGAAAAGCTCGGAAAATTTCTGGTCGAACAACAGCGCCCAGACTTCGAAGCGCAAGATCATTTATTCGGTGAGGCCGCGCACGAATTGAGATCAGCATTGAAGTGGTCGCGGCGCGGACCGAAGCGGTCAAAGGAGTAAACCATGCTACCAACAAATGCCTCAAGGGTCTTGCCAATCTTTGATGATTTTGGCCTTTTCCGCGGGACTGTTAACATCATTCCTGGCCGAGAATTTGAATCGACCCAATTAGCCAACCGAGTCGTCGTTGCGGTCGCGTATGTTCTGGGCGAAAGAGTCGAAGACTGGACGCAAGCAGACCCTGAACGTGCCTGTGTCGAGATCGCGCGCCGCGCGGCTCGGCGTGCGCCTGGACTCAAGGACCAAATTATCGGTGTCTTGGAGATCGCCGACCAGCACGAACCGTTCGTTCTTGTCGCCGTGTATCGCGGCCGGGAAAAAGAATGCCAGGCAATCGCGACGCTGGCCAACGCGACTGTTTCAAGATTTCTTCATCGCATGACTCACGTGCTCGCGTACGAATTGTAAACACTGCCACGCTCTCCCACCGTGATTCCCCGCTGAACACTCAAGTCAAAATTTTCGACGTTTATGAATTTCACTTTTTTAACAGGAGCTCCCACATGTCGTTGAAGATTTTCAGACCGATCGTGATGCTGTTCATTTCGGCGCTGTGGTGTGTGCTGGTTTGGTTCGTTCAGAAGGAAGTCGGCACGCAGGGCACGGCGTCATTATTCGCGCTGGTGGCCTACGCCGTGGGGACGCCGGGCGTCATCGCCGTGGCGTCCATTCAATGCCTCGCGTTCTTATTCATCGCAATGGGAGGTCCGTCCGACTTCGATGAACCGGGCGGCATTTGGTTTCTGTACTGCTTTCTGGCGTGGACGGGCTGCATGATACTCAGTTGCGTGCGGCCGATCATTGTCGTATTGAAGGATGTAGCGCTGTAAGCATTGGCGAAGTTTGATTCCAGAAATGCAGGGCCGCGCTTCATTGCGCGGCCCGGAGAGCCCAACGATCGATGTTTTTTTTTTTACATCGAGCGAGTAATATGTTGCGGAAAGTGCTTTCCGCTCCAATCGTTTTTATTCACCAAGCTTTGCCGTACGCCATTGTTAAAGCGTCCTTGAACG
>JANXLS010000819.1 GCA_025355035.1 Planctomycetota bacterium
GTTTTGCAACTTCGCGCCGCGCAACTATGCCAGGACAATCGAGAAGAGCGCCTGTGGAACATGCCCCGCCCCTACCGCGCGGCACGCCACAAGCCGCTGCGTTCTGTGGCTTGATGAGCGCGCAAGTCCGGTTATGCACCCTTCATTTCAGGGGCTGATCTTTTTTAGTTGCGTCCGCGTTCGCTCAGATTATAAATTGATATTAGGTTCATGTAGGTCATCATTTTGGAATCGCGTTCGAGTTTGAACATCTACCGCTTCGCGACATATTTGATTGAATCCAGCCGTCGGACATAACGGCTGGATTCCAATCTTCCATCAATTTAACACCGCCGTCAACACCTGGTTCAACGCCTTGAACCCGTCCACCTGCCGCGCCGGCGACTGCCCCTTCATGATCTCCGTGCTCGCCTGGTACAGCGACCAGCCACTCTTGTCAGCGAACTCCGGATGGCGCGGCGCTTCAAATTCCCGGACAACCGGCAGGATGTCGCTCGACGCAAACGCACCGGCCTGGGCCAGCTCGACGACCAACGAATGCGCCTTCGTGCGGTTCAACCGCCGGGAACGCAACTGCTCATAGGTCTGGTTGAAGCCGCGCAGCGACTCCATGAACGAATCCAGCGCGTTGTCGATGGACTCGACCAGATCGAGGCCGGACGTGTGCTTGCGGCTGATGATGTGCTCGGCGGACAACACGCCGTTGGCGCAGATGAACACGCGGGCACCGGAGAGGATCGAAAGCGCGAAGGACTTGTCGGCGCTGTTACGCAGCCCGCAGCTGGGCGCGCAACCGGCCGGGAACGGCATTCCCGGAATGGGCGCGAAGTCTAGGCTGCCAAACAGGCGTGCGCCGGGGATGCGCGTCTGCACGCCATTCTCGCCGTAGAGCGTGCCATCCAGGAGCGCGAAACGCTCGTTCTTGACGACGAGACCGCGAGCGGCGGCGCGGTCGGTCAAGGTGTTCACGACTTCGTGGTGTGGAACCGGTTTCCAGCTTTGCGTCGGCTCCGGCGTGTTGACGGCGTACAAGTCGTCGCGTGACACTTCGGCCGCATGGCTCAGCATGAGCATGGGTGAATCTCCTGTGAAAAACTGAGGGAAGGTTGGGGAATAGGGCGCAGACTACGCCGCTACCGTCTGATGCGTCGAACTGAGCTTGCGCACGCGGCGGGTTTCGCCGTTAAGGCGAATCAGCAGCGCCCCCAGTTCGTGATCCACGTCCAGCGAGGATTCAATTGTGGCGTTCAAAACGGCGTCGTCGTATTCGCTCACGAGCGTTTGAATCTCGCGGAAAACAGCGGCCCTGGGATTGGTGATAGTCATTCATGGCCTCCATGAACTGGGTATGAAATGTCGTGATCAGACCGCTCGAAAGTTGATGAAAACGACCGGCCAGCGCAGCCATAAAATGGGCTGTGGAATTTCAGGCAGTGTTAGATCGTCTTCGGGCGGTTGTGATGGAATTGATCGAATCATGATCGCCTCACGGTAAGAGTGCGAAATGGACGTGCCCGCGTGAATCCGCAGGCACGTCCCCTTGACGATTACGGTGCGCTACGCGGCGATGGCAACGCGGGTCTTCTTCACGCGCTTGGCTTCGCGGCGCAGCAGGCCGCAAATTTCTTCGAGCGTTTCGTCGATGGCCATGCCTTCGCCGCAATGTTCCAGCGAACGGTCCTGGGCATCGACATCGTTGACGAGGTGCCGGATTTCAGCGAACAATTCGTCGCGACGGCGGGCGGAGATGAGATTGAGCAGTTTTGTCGGCATGTGACTTTTCCTCTTGTGGGCCGCTTGAAATGAAAATGCCCAAGCAGGCGGCGTTCTGCGTGGGCTGGAATGAATTGTTTTGGGAATTGGCAACGGCGAGATTATTCGCCGTCGTCGTCTTCTTCAGGTTTGAATTTCAGTTGAGCAGGGGTGCAGTCCTTTGCGTCGATGTCATTGCGAACCCCGATGAAAACGGGCTGGTAAAGACTGCCACCTTTGAAGGCGTACAGATAGCGCACCTCAATGACTGCGTCGGCGACTGGCACATCAGCGTTCGGCGGGATCGTGACGTTGCCGACAGCGATCCTCTTCTTCCCGTCCAGCAGGTCCAGCGCCACGCTGCGCTTGCCTTTGTTTACGCTCGCCACGATCAGCGAAGCCGTCGCGTGGAACTTGTGCTTTAGTTGTGGTCCACCGCTGGCGGGACGCCCCGGTGTGTACGGCGCATCGACGCGCTTGAAAACGACACCCTCGGCATTCGCCTGTTTCAAGCGATCAAAGGCATCTATCTTTTCAGCGGTTCGATCAAATGTTTCGAGCAATTCAATCGCGCCGCTGCCCTGCCCAATCAGATTAAAGAGTTTGTCATGTCGCTCGCGGTAAGGGCAGGAACGGCAGTCGCGACCGTTCAAAGAAAGCAGATCGAACGCGTAGAACCAGTTGCCTACCGCTTCACCGTCGATGATGAACGGCACTCCGATTTCTGCGGCGCTTTCAACAATGTTCGTGGACAACGCGATTGTCAGTCCATTTCGATTGATCCCTGTGATCATGTCAGAGGCTTGAATCAAGACGCGCCGCCCATCCATTTTTTGCTGCATCCAATAATTCGGATCAGCCACCAGTGCTCCGGCCAGCGCGTCGTCGACGGGATTCAACAACTGCGGCAGAATCCCGGTGCTGCGTTGGGAGTCGGCGGTGCCAGAGTAAGGAGTGCCGTTCGTACCCGGCGAATAGCCTTTCGCGGTCTTTTCCCGGACCAGTTTGTCATAGATTTTTTTGGCTTCGTCGAACGAAACCGGCGTGAAATTCTTCGTGCCGGTTTGAAGCGTGTTGCCGCGACGACCGAAGGCAAAGTTGACGACGTGGCCGCCGTCTTTGTCTTCGATGCAGGCGCTGTAGATTTTGTCACTTCCGCCCTGGCGATAATAGAGCGTGATGTTTTCCTGACTCACGTTTCCCCCTTTTTTTGTAGATTGATTTTGAAATGGAAATGCTCAGCCCACCGGACGAATGTTCGCAGCGTCAGCGAGTCGTGCTTGAATCTCGGGGGCTTGAGCGCGGTCGTCACCGGCATTGCGCCGCTGAGCGAATTTGTCCGGTGGGCGTTTAAATTGCGATGCTTTGATATTCAACGGCCAAGACAGCGGCTTTTAAACGGACACTGTGCGCACGCCCACGATTCGCGTTTCACGAAAAGCCCGGTTTGAATCGCGGTCCAAGTTTCGGCGACCTGTTCCTTCAGCCGGACGACATCCGCCTGCGAACATTGCGGCTGGAGCACTTGCACGACCGGCTTTTTGGCTTTCGTGACGACTACAAACTTCGTGACGATTCGTGTCGCACCCAACTCGCGCATTAACGGCAAAAGCCCCGTGGCATACAAAACGAGCTGGGGGATGGACTCGGCAACCTTCGTGTCGTTCCATCGGCTGCGTGAGCTTTTTAGATCTGAGACGACCAGATCGGTGCCCTGCAATTCGAGCAGGTCGATCCGGGATTCGACGGGCGGCACGTCAGCCAGAAGGCAGAAGCGATTGCTGTGTTCGATGGAAATGATTTGAGCCTGGCTGGGGAGCGTTGCTTCCAGCGAAGCGTACGTCAGATAGGCATCGAGCATCCGCTGAGCCAATTCGCGCACCGTTTGCGCATCCTCTTCTTTGCAAAACTGAACGTCGGCGCTGCATGTTTCGTTGGACCACGCCGTGTCGAACGCATTCAGAACATCGTTCAGCGCCGGGACACCCGAGCCTTGCATCCGGGCTTCCTGAACGCGTTCAACGGCGGAGTGAAACGCGGAGCCGAACGCCAGCGACGACGGCTTGAATTCTTCGGAAACTTGCTCGATGTATTTGAAGGCGAACTTGCGCGGACAGGTCTGGTACGTCTTGACGCTCGAATACGAAATGTGATCGAGCGTGGCGGTTGACACAGTAGACGGGGCTTCCATAACGGCTGAATCGTACATTAAAAAAGTCTCCCAAAATGAAACGGCGGCATGAGGTGATTAGCCCCATGCCGCAATTGATGCTTTTCTTTATGTTTTGGGCAGCGCGTTAATGCGCTGCCGTGCCGTTGCCGTTCTGTGACTTCAGTTGGTCGATCAACCGGCTGGCGTCTTTGATGGGCA
>JANXLS010000950.1 GCA_025355035.1 Planctomycetota bacterium
TGTCCCGGCACAACCGCAACCTTGTTGGACGCACCGCTCTTCAGAGCTGCCGCGCGTGACGTCAACGTCAGTCCGCCCTTCTTCTTTTCGTCGTGGCAACGAAAACAAGCTGCTTCAAAAATCGGCAGTACCGCGCCATAAAAGTGTTTCGATTCTGCCGGATCGGAAGCGGCAGAGGCGGCCGTCGCGAGTTGAACGCGCGCGGCGATAAACGCATCAATCGGATTCGTCACTCCATTTATGATTGGAACTGCGGACGCCTGCTGCTTGGAAATCCAGTCGCGCCCAAACGCGTGTCGCTTCTCCCAAAATGCGTTCTGCGACGCCGCAGCAGCGTGGCGATTCGTTTCATCCAGCGCCGTCAACGCCGTTTCAACGCGAGCCGCCGATGCCTCCCAAACCTCGTCAGTCATCGGTTGAGCGTCATCCATTTTCGGCTGCATCAGCGAATACGATCCGCCGTTCTCCGTCCGCAACGCGACGCACAATTCTCCCGGCTCAGCACGGAATTTCTTCCCGCCAACCAGCGCTTCAAGCACCACGCGGCAGCGACCCGCCGCAGCCATCTCGACATCAGCAAATACTTCCTGGTCACCGTACCCGAATCGATGCATCCCCGGAGCGGGCGGCTCCGGAACTTTCGGCACCGGTTGGTACCCGTCCGTCGAACCCGTGTGCGTCTTCGTCCGAGCGACAACGACGCCATTCACCCACAACCGCGACACTTCCCGCGCGCGCAGCATAAATCGGTGTTTGCCCGGAGCGAGCTGAACATCCGCTTGCGCCCGCAGCAACACGGGTCCGGCCCACGACTGCCGAATGCCCCAATCGTCGTAGCGCAGCGGCAAACGCGGGAAGATAAATTGATTCGCCTCCCAACGCATCGTTTCGTTCGGCACCGCTTCATTCGCTGGAAATTGGGTGTGTGTCTCAAGCCCTTCATGAAACGTGACGAGCACCTTGCCCGCGGGCAGCGGCATCAGCGGCAGCGCGACTTCTTTCGGCGCTTCCTTTTTTGCTGCGTTCGCTTGAGCCGGCCCGACCCGATGAAAGCGCCCTCGCATCACCTCGTCCGTGACAATGCCGCGATGAATCGCAATAGCGTCCAACGATCCGCGAAAACTGTTCGCCGCCGACCCGCCCATCGACGATCCAATCCACACGGCGTCATCGTCGACGACCGGAGCTACCTTCGATGCGCCGCCCATATCCCACGAGCCATCAGTCACTTCCGCATCGACCCAACCCCGCACACTCGACGGTTCGCCAAACGTGTAGCTCGCCGCAATGCGATGCCAGCCGCTTCCGGGCGCAAAACTCGCCTTGCTCGTCCACCGATGAAAATGCGCGTCCTTGACCGCGCTCTTCCCGTCGCGCGGCGTGGCAAACAGAAAACTCACATGCGCCGCCCCATCCAATTCCCGAATGCGCAGCGCCCAATTTTGGTTGTCTTTCGCAAACGCCGGTTCGCCCGTGCGCCCTTTTCCGATGATGTACAGATTCTCGCCGTTCTTCGAATCGGTCATGTTGACCCACGCTTCGATGGTGATCGAATCGCCGTTCGTAAACGCGTACAGACTTGTCGCCGCCGTTTCAGTGAACGAAAAA
>JANXLS010000981.1 GCA_025355035.1 Planctomycetota bacterium
GGCCGGAAAGTCTCAACTCGCTGAACGCGCCGCCCAGGAAATGGACATTGGTTTCATCTCCCGTGATTTGAGCCTGATGGAAGCGCCCGATCTCGCCGGTATGCCGACCATCATCAACGGCGAACTGAGTTACGCCATTCCGAAGTTTCTGCCGAAAGACGGAAGCGGGATCATTGTGTTCGAGGAACTCAATCGCAGCCCGCGACACGTGCGCGTACCGGCGCTTGAATTGTTGACGCGCTGGGCGTTGAACGACTACAAGCTGCCGCCGGGATGGTTGCCGATGGCCTGCATCAATCCTCCCGGTGCGGACTACGACGTCGAAGAGCTTGACCCCGCGCTGCTGGCGCGATTTTCAGTTCTGAACGTCAAAGCCGACGTGAAAAGCTGGTTGCATTGGGCGGAATCCAACGGCGTGCATGCAGCGATTCGGGAATATGTTCGTTCGACGCCAAATATTTTCGAACCGCGCGAAAGCAATCCACGTGCATGGACTTTTGCCAGCAATCTGGTGCATGCCCATGAATCCGGTACTGGCACAAAGACGTCGTTGTCGGCGCTGATCATTGGACAGATGGGCGATAAACTGGGCCCGGCGTTCATGAAATTCTACAGCACGTTAGGCAACACGAAGCTGCCCACGCCGTATGAAATATTGAAAGACTACCCGCGCCACGGTGGAACAATCCGCCGTGTCCGCGCTGCTGGCGACACGTCGGCGATGAACAGTGTGAGCCACCAGATGCTGTTGCATCTTCAGGACCCGACGAACCAGCGGACCCTGTTGGAATCCACGGAACTGCTCGCCAACTGCCACGCCTTCGTGTCGGACCTGCCGGCGGAATATCGCAAGCGGTTTGCAAAGCACATTGGACACCTTTTGAAGAAGGGAGCGTAACCATGGAAAAGTCTCTCGCCGCCCGCGGCGCAATGCAGGCCGGGATCGATCGGTTCCTATCAAAATATCCGCTGCTGGGTGCGCTGGGTGCCTCGTGGAATGTGACCGAGGATGCGAGCATTAAAACGATGGCTGTCGCTGCCGACGATCCGGGAATTAAGCTGCTCTACAATTCGACGTTCGTGTTGTCACTCACCCCCGACGAATTGGTCGGCGTGCTGCATCATGAAGCCCGACACTGTGTCTTCGGCCACATCTTAATGGACCCCGCGGAATTTCCCGACGAGCGAGCCTTGATCAACGCTCAGGAAGTGACGGTGAACGAAGACTTGCCGGAGCCCTTGCCTGGCAGTCCGATCGTGCTGAAACAGTTCCCGAAGCTGCCGCGTGACGAAGACACTGAAACGCGCTACCGACGGCTGGCGGGTTCTCCGCCAAAGAAAACGCAGCCCATTGCCGCCAACGCCACTGGCCCGATCGACGATCATTCCCAATGGGGTTCTTTTTGCGGGAAGCAGAGTGTGACAAAGGCGTTGATGGAAGCCACGCTCAAGGATGCGCTGGAGACGTATCAAGCGCTGTCGCCGGAAGAAGAATCCATGCTGAATGTCGCAGAGAAGACTTGCGGCATCGAACCGGGAACGTGGTTGCAGGAAATCCGCCATGGAAAGTCGGCGACACTGAACTGGCAAACGTTGCTGCGGCGTTATGTCGGCAACGAAATCGCCAAGTCATATTCGTACGCCGTACCGCCGCGCCGGTTCCCGCATCTTTTGGGCGTTGTGCCCGGAAGCCGGCGGAGCGGAGGGGCACCGACGATACAGGCGGTGATCGACACGAGCGGTTCGTTGAGCGACGCGATGCTGGCCGACATTTCAAAGGAACTGGCAAATCTCGCTCGCGACTTTCAAATCGTTGTCGTCGAAGCCGATTCGAAAGTCCATCGCATCTACAAGTACACCAAGCCGATTACCAACGTGATGGGCCGAGGCGGCACGAGCTTCATCACGGCGCTGAGGCCCCAACTCTTGTGTAAAACACAGGCCAAACTCGTCCTGTACTTCACCGACG
>JANXLS010000995.1 GCA_025355035.1 Planctomycetota bacterium
AATCCCGACGGTGTTGCCCTCGATGCGGCGGGGAATTTGTACGTGGCGGATGCCGGCAACAACCGGGTTTTGGTGTTCAATTCGCCGTTGACCTCAAACGGCACGGCCAATCGCGTCTTTGGCCAGGGCGGCAGTTTCACCAGCAATGGCGTCAACAGTGCTAATGCAGGGGGATTGGGTGCCGGCAGCATGAGCCTTCCCGTGGGCGTGACCTTCGATGCGAAACAAAACTTGTACGTCTGCGACTCCAATAACAGTCGCATTCTTAGCTTCGACCATCCCATGCAGAATGCGCCGGTCATTTCATCGACCGCGCTGGCGACGCCCAGCGCCGTCCTCGTCGGTCAGACCGTGACGTTCACCGCCGCCGCCACCGATCCCGACAACGACGCCCTGACCTACACCTGGAACTTCGGCGACAGCACCAGCGGCACGGGCGCATCCGTCACCCACGCCTACCAGGTTGCCGGCACCGTCAGCGTCACGCTGACCGTTACGGACGGTTTCGGCGGAACGGCAACCAGCACGCTCATGGTCACGGTGACGACTCCCCCCGTGCCGCCTGTGGTGATCCCGCCCAATCCCCTGGGGGACGTCAAACTGACGGTGAAGCTCAATTTCAAAAAGTCTAATTCCGACTCGATCAGCGCCAGCGGCACGTTGGAACTCCCGGTCGGCACGGTCAGCGGACTGACGGCGACGGTCAAGGTCGGCGATTTGATCGAAAAGTTCACGCTGGCCTCCACAACCAACAAGAATGCCGACGGCTCATTTACTCTCATGAGCAAAGGCACGACTGCGCGCTCCGCGAAATTCAAGCTGACGCTGAGCAAGAAAACATTCGCGGCGGGATTCGTCGCCGCTGGGCTCGTGAACATGACGACCACCGCAAAAGTCAGCGTGCCCGTCACGCTTACGATTAACGGCGTCACGTACCAAACGACGGTGCCGCTGACTTACAAAGGAACGCTGGGCGTCAGCGGCAGCACGAGTACGAAATGAACGCATAGGGTGAGCGAACAGCGGGCGATCGCATTTTTAACGGAAAACCAATTCCGAAAATGGATGACGCCGATCTGCACGACCGACGCCTTCATCGGCGCGCGGGGGTTGAGGCCCTATTAAACGGGGACGCGCACATTAAACGGGGACGCGCACGAAATCATTGAAAGTCGATCCTCTCCTTGTCTTGCACGTGATAGCCGCGCAATTTCATCTAACCAAAAGGCGATTCGGCTGCGGCTCCTCATTATTGAAGACGAAGCGGATCTGCAGCGCACGCTGGCAAAGGTTCTGCGCAGGGAGGGCTCCGCTGTGGACCCGGCTGTGGATGGCTCGGAGGGGCTGCAAAAAGCGCGCGGGCACGATTACGACACGATCCTGCTCGATGCGATGCTGCCCGGGTTGGACGGTTGGGTGGTGCTGGCTTTGGCTGCGGAAGACGAAGGCCACGCCGGTGCTGTTGCTCCCCGCGCGCGATGCCAGCGCGAATCGCGTGCGCGTCCTGGACAGCGGCGCGGACGATTACGTCGTCAAGCCCTTTGATCTACTGGAATTGCTTGCGCGCATGCGGACGCTCGTTCGGCGCGGGAGTTCAGGCGCAGGCGCGCGGCTGGACTTCAGCGAAGTCGTTCTCGATACCGCGCAGCTCTGCGTTTGGCGGAACGGCGATGTCGTGGCGCTGTTGCCGAGCGAATACTCGCTGCTGGAATACCTCGCGTTGCATCGCGGCGAAGTCGTCACGCACAACATGCTGTACGGTCACCTTTTCGATGAGAACGACGACACGCTTTCCAATCTGCTGGATGTCCGTGTCTCCAATCTGCGTCGCAAGCTCGGGCAGAATTTTATCGTGACGCTGCCACGGCTTTTCAACCGTACTGTGTGACCTGCTGGGCTTACCTAGCGTGAGAGCTAAAGTTTTCAGTCCAAACAGTGATAAGATCAGTATGGGAGGATGATACCTCGTGCATTTTTATTCTTCAGGAGATTTACTATGGCCATCAAGTTAAGCGGTTCGATCTCACGTAAAATTCCGATCGACTCCGTGCCCTACAGTTCACAGTCTTTTTCGGCCGGCATGGAAGTCGAAATCAACAGTGCCGACGCCGGCACGATTCAGGAGCAACTGTCGCAACTCTACGCTAACCTCAGCCAAGGCATCGACGCCCAGATCGCAGCCACCACACGACAGCCCACATCGACCGACTCCACGCCGTATCGCAACGGTAGCGCCACCGTCGCACATCAAGCCACGCCCGTGCAACACTTCTTTAATGGAAATGGAAACGGCAATGGTGGAATTCCCGTTCCACTGCCAGCCGCCGCTCAGGCATCGCCTGCGCAGAACGGCTATGCCGGCCGAAACCGCGTCGCCAGCGCAAATGGCAATGGCCGGCGCGTCACG
>JANXLS010001013.1 GCA_025355035.1 Planctomycetota bacterium
CGAGGCGTCGCGCTTGATCTGAAGCAATTCGTAGTAATCGAGTTTTTGGCTGGGCATGATTGCAGGTAGTTCTCACCAATGGAATAACTTTAAAACACAACATCCCTACTTGTCAGAATGGGCGGCATAAGTCGCCGCCCATCCCAAGTATTCAAATTGGTACCTCTGATCACATTTAATTAGTGAATCGCGCCGGCAACCAAATCCTTGCCTTCGCCTTGTTCCTTCACTTCCGTGATCATCGTGTCGACCGTCAGCAACAGAGCCGCGACGGACGCCGCGTTCTGCAACGCGCTCTTCACGACTTTGGCCGGATCGAAAACGCCGCTCTTCGCGAGGTCTTCGTACTCACCGGTTTTGGCGTTGAAGCCATGGGTGCCCTTGGCTTCCTTCACTTCTTCAACGACAACCGATCCATCATAACCCGCGTTGTTCGCGATAGTCCGGCACGGATGCTCGATCGCCTTCGCCACGATGTCAGCACCGAACTTTTCGTCACCGCGCAACTTGGCTTTGGCTTTCTCGATGGCCGGTAGAGCGCGCAACAATGCGACTCCGCCGCCCGCAACAATCCCTTCCATCGACGCGGCTTTCGCGGCGTTGACGGCGTCATTGATGCGTTCTTTCGTTTCCTTCATGGCCGATTCGGTGGGAGCTCCCGCGCGGATGACGCCCACGCCACCGGCCAGCTTCGCCAAACGTTCCTGCAACTTTTCCTTGTCATAGTCGCTGGTGGTCGTGTCAATGTTGGCCTTGATCTGCGCGACGCGAGCGTTCACGTCGGCCTTCTTGCCGGCGCCTTCGACGATCGTGCAGTTGTCTTTGTCGATCACGATTTTCTTCGCGCGGCCCAGATCGGCCAATTCCACGCTTTCGAGCTTTATGCCGAGGTCTTCACTGATGAAGCGCCCGCCGGTCATCACCGCGATATCGCCCATCAACGCCTTGCGGCGATCGCCAAACGCCGGAGCCTTCACCGCCGCGCACTTCATCAATCCGCGCAGCTTGTTGATCACGAGAGCCGCCAGCGCTTCGCCTTCGGTGTCTTCAGCGATGATCACAAACGGCTTGCTGGTGCTGACAATCTTTTCGAGCAACGGCAGGAATTCGCGCAGGCTGCTGATCTTCTTTTCCATCAACAAAAGATAGCAGTCTTCGAGTTCGCATGTCATCGCGTTCGTGTCTGTAACGAAGTACGGAGAGAGATAGCCTTTGTCGAAGCGCATGCCATTGACGACTTCCAATTCCGTCGTCGTGCCCTTACCTTCTTCAACCGTCACAACGCCGTCCTTGCCCACTTTATCCATTGCTTCGGCAATCAGCTTGCCCAGGACTTCGTCGTCGTTGGCGCTGATCGTCGCAACCCGGGCGAGGTCCGCCTTGGTCGTGCAGGGTTTGGCCTGTTCGTCGATGCTTCCGAGAACGGCCGCAACCGCCGCTTCAATGCCGCGCTTGATCGCCATTGGGTTGAGCCCCGTGGTGATGTAGCGAACGCCTTCGGAGTAGATCGCGGCAGCGAGCGTCGTCGCAGTGGTCGTGCCATCGCCGACAACATCGTTCGTCTTGCTGGCGACCTGGCGAACCATCTGGGCGCCCATGTTTTCAAACGGATCTTCGAGTTCGACTTCCTTCGCGACCGTCACGCCGTCGTTGATCACGCCGGGACCGCCGTAGGATTTATCGTAAGCGACCCAGCGGCCGCCCGGTCCCATCGTGGCCTTGACCACGCGAGCCAGCTTGTTCACGCCGGACAGAATCTTCTGCCGCGCTTCATCAGTATACAAAAGTTGCTTGGCCATTTTTTAAACATCTCCAATTTAGTCTTTTATTTCAACTGTGTATTCGCACATGTTGTTGAGCGCGGCGAAATAATCTTGTGTGCTAATTATGACAGCCGGCAATCCGTGTTCGACACGCGCGGCCACACATCCGTCCGCAGCATCTTGTATATTGGAAAGTACCTGGTCTTTCGTTTTGCCTTGTGAAATACAACCAAGGATCGACCCAACCTCCGCGATCCACAGGCCATCTTCGTCCTGGAAAACATTGACAGGTACTTTCATGAAATTCTCAGCCTTGCCATTCGCCAATGCTTATCCCAACTTCGCCAGCAAATCCGCTTCGCGCATGATCAAAACATCTTCGCCGCCGACCTTGACTTCCGTGCCGGAGTACTTGCCGAAAAGAACCTGGTCGCCGACCTTGACTTCCAGTTCCGCCCGCTTACCGTTGTCCATCAAGCGGCCGGGGCCGGTGGCAACAATCTCTCCGCGCTGAGGCTTTTCCTTGGCGTTGTCCGGCAACAAAATGCCGCCCGCCGTCTTCTCTTCCGCGTCCAAGCGCTTGATCACAATGCGGTCATCCAACGGTTCTAATGCAATCTTCTTCGCTGCTGCTGCTTTTGCCATCTCGGTAATCCCTCGCATCTAAACGTTTTAGTTAATGAATTAAAAATTGAATCTCGCTCGCGTTTCACGTTGCAAAAGTTGCACATGGCGCGTTTAAATCATGTGTACGAGGCGCGCACATTGCGCGCGCCTCGCGGAACTCCTTCTTACATCATGCCGCCCATGCCACCCATGCCGCCCATACCCCCCATGCCACCGCCGTGGTCGTCGTGACCGCCATGGCCACCGCCGCCCGCAGGAGCTTTTTCAGGGATCTTGACGATCATGCAGTTGCTTGTCAGCAAGAGAGTTGCGACGGAAGCCGCATGTTGTAACGCGCTCTTCGTCACCTTTGCCGGATCGATCACGCCCGCCTTGACCAAGTCTTCGAACGTGTCGGTGTCACCATTATAACCAAAGGCACCCTTGCCGTTTCGAATTTTGTTCACCGTCACCGCGCCGTCAACGCCGCAGTTGATTGCGATCGTCTTCGCCGGAGCTTCCAAAGCCTTGCGGATGATTTCCACACCCACAGCTTCGTCGCCCGTGACCTTAAGCTTTTCCAGCACATGAGATGCGCGAATCAGCGCAACGCCGCCGCCCGG
>JANXLS010001018.1 GCA_025355035.1 Planctomycetota bacterium
GCGAAACGTATTTGGAGACTACGTTAAGCGAGTCTGACGAAGTACCGCGCAGCCCGCCGCAAGCAGATTTGTCTTCAGACATTTGAAAACCGCTCTAAACGCACCCCATTCACGAAACAGGGATTTGACATGTCCAAGCCATTGTCGCACACGCCCCTTCGAATCGGTATCGTTGGGCTGGGCCATTTGGGAAAATTTCACGCGGAGAATTGGGCTCGTATCGCCAAGCGCGACGCATCGCTTAAACTCGCCGCGCTGTGCGATCCGTCTCCGGCGGGAGCTGCGGAAGCAAAAAAATACTCGGTGTTATTCGCGTCGGACTATCGCCACCTCGAAGGTCAAGTCGATCTCGTTTCGGTGGTTGTCCCAACAACTCTGCATCGCGAAGTCGGCGGTTTTTTTCTGGAACGCGGCGTGTCGTGTCTGATCGAAAAGCCGCTGGCTGTGACAGTCGAAGAAGCAACGCAACTGGTCGCGCTCGCTGAGAAGAACGGATGCGTGCTGCAGGTTGGCCACGTCGAGCGTTTCAATCCAATTGTTCGCGCGGCTGTTCCCTATTTCGGCAAGCCGAGGTTTATCGATGCAACGCGCATTTCTCCGTACCCGTTCCGCTCGACGGACGTGAGCGTCACGCTCGATTTGATGATCCACGATATCGATCTTGCGTTGTCGATAGCCCACGAAGAACCGCTGCATGTTTACGCAGCGGGCGCGCCAGTGTTTTCGATGACGGACGACATCGCCAACGCGCGGCTGGAGTTTCCGTCGTCGGTCGCGAACGTTGCGGCAAGCCGCGTGTCGTTGAAGAAGGAGCGTAAGTGGCGCATCTTCCAAGAGAACGGTTATCTCTCGCTGAATCTGTTGGAGAACGAAGGCGTCTTCATCGAGAAATCGGAAGCGTTGAAAAGCGGCGAAATAGATCCGTCTAAATTGAGCCTGGCGTCAATCGGCATGGCGGCGCTGACGTTTCAGCTCGAAAAGTTGGTGAAGCGCGTCGTTTTGAAGGGCGATAAAACACCGGCATTGGAAGCGGAGTTGGCGAGTTTTGCAGAGTGCGTTGCGGAACGGAAACAGCCGGTTGTCGATGGGACGGACGGATTGCGCGCGTTGAAAGTCGCAGAAGAGATTGCTCGCGTCATGCGCAAACTGTGAAAATGATGGAGCGCCGATGCTGATCGACGCTCCAAAAAATAAGTCTATTTTGCCGCAACAAATTTTTCGATCACGGCCGCAGTAAAGCCTTGCGTCCCAAGTGGACCGCCCAGGTCTTTCGTGGATTTTCCTTCGCCGATGCAATCCAAAATCGCCGTCTTCAACTTCGCGCCGGTTTCCACTTCGCCCAAAAAAATCAGCATCGAACACAGCGCAAACAACGCGGCCGTCGGGTTCGCGAGATCTTTTCCGGCGATGTCGGGAGCGGTGCCGCCGGCGGGGTCGAACATCGCCATCGAGATGCTGCCGTCTTCCCGGTATGCAAAACTCGAACTGTCCGCGAGCCCCAAGCTGCCGACGAGTCCTGCAGCCGAATCGCTCAGGAAGTCGCCGTATTCATTCGGGCACACGACAATCTGAACCTTCTCGGGATGCATGGCAAGTTCGGCAAGCAGCGCGTCGAAGAGCACCCGTTTGTGTTTAATGAACGAGTAGCCGCGCGCAACTTCGGAAACCGCTTCTTCGAACAGGCCGTCCGTCGCCTGCTGGATCGTATATTTCGACGAACTCGTCACGGTGCGACCCCGTTTTCCGGCAAGCTGAAACGCGAATTGCGCGGCCTGGCGGCAAGGCAGATGCTCGATCACGCGCACCGAAACGGCGGAATGCAAACCGATTCGGCGGCCGGCGTCATCGTATGTTCCGCCGGTTGCGACTCGGACAATGTCGATGTCGATCGGCTTCTTGAAATTCGTCGGCACACCGGGAATGGTGACGCACGGGCGATGGATCACCGAAAACTTGCAACGCTCGCGAATGATTTTATTGGGACTTTCGGTTTCCGTGGCCGTGGGATATTTCAACGTGGCATCGGTGTGCGTCATGCTGGCGAGAGTGGCGTCGTAAATCTTTTTATCTTTACGCCGGTTTTCGAGCGTCAAATCGATCTGCTCGATTTCCAACTTCACGGACAGCGCATTAATGACAGTATGAACGGATTTTGACAATTCCGGTGAAATACCGTCACCCATCAACTCCGTTATCTTGTGTTCGGCCATGCAATCCTCCTAAAATGTGCAATTCGAAAAGTGGAATACAAAAATGGGGCCAATTGTACCTAGCAAGCCAGCTTTACAGTTTAGCGAATCGTGCACGATAAACAGCGCCGTTGTTGACGTAATGTTTATAGGTCGCCGCGAGCCGTTCTCGCTGCAGCGGATTGAGTTCCTTAATCTGTTTCGCCGGGCATCCCGTCCAGAGCGTGTGTGGCGGGACGATCGTGCCCTCGAGAACAACAGCACCTGCGGCGATTAATGCGCCCTCGCCGATTTCGCAGCGGCTCAACACCGTCGCGGCGATACCGATCAGCGCTCCATTCTTCACCACCGCCCCGTGAACAATTGCTCCGTGCCCCAGCGTGACCCGTTTTCCAAGGATGCACGGATAGCCGATATCGACATGCAGAATGCTGCCGTCCTGGATGTTCGTCTCCTCGCCGACTTCGATGAATTCGCTGTCGCCGCGTAACGTACAGTTGAACCAGACGCTGGCGTGTTTTCCAATCTTGACGCGCCCGTTGATCCTTGCGCTGGGAGCAATCCAAGCGGTGGGATCGATATCGGGGTCGGAGAAGATCGCATCGAGATCGACATGCTCTTCAGGGTAAGGCAGATCGATGTGTTCGGGCTTCGGAGCGGGCGGCATAGATTAAAAATTCCTGCGTGCGAAGACCAGATGCGCGAGCATCAGCACCGCCGCAGCGTACGCCAAACCGTACACCGTCACAGGCAGCATTTCGCGCGTGTGAATCCATTCGCCGGGATCGGCGTGAACGGCGTCCAGGCGGATGTTGAAATTGTGCAAGTTCGGCAGCACGAGGTACAGTTTATAGAGCAGTCCGCCAACGAAATCAGCGCGCGCTTTTGCTTCGGGCGAATCAACTGAGCCTTTGAGAACGGTCGCCAGATCGACAATAAACTTTGTCAGTTGTCCGAAGAAAAAAATGATCGTCGTGAAGATCGCGGAGAGAATCGGAGTGCTGGCGGAACTGAAGAAAATCGCTACTGCCGTGATGACCAACATTTCAACGAACGTCAGGAAAAGTGCCTGGCACATGGCGATCGTCACAGGTGCGCCAGAGAGCCACATGTACAGGAAAAACGCGGTACTCAAAAAGGCCATGTTGACGAGCGTTGTCAGGGCGAGTCCGAAATATTTTCCGAGCAGAAATTGCCAGCGCTCGGTGGGCTTTGACAGAATTGTGTAAATCGAGCGTTTGTCGATTTCCTTATAGATTAATCCCGTCCCAACGAAAATCGAAACCATTCCGGAGAACATCCAGATCGCCGTCAGGCCCATGTCGGCCATGATTTTAAAATCCTGGCCGAAGCTGACAAATCCGATCGCTTTGGAAACGAGAATCAGCAGAATTCCGAACGCGACGAGCACGTACAGTATTTTATCGCGAACAGCTTCGCGAAAAGTATTTAAAGCAATGACGAATGTAATCATGGAAATAAACCCTAAGCTTTTGTACGCGAGGCATATTCTGGACCGGCACCGCCGTCGGCCATTGTCACGCGAACGAAATATTCTTCGAGCGATTCCTTGTGCGGAATCATTGCGCGCAACACCGCGCCATTTTTTTGAAGCAGGTCGGTAATCTGCGCCGCTTTTTCTTCCGAATCGACGAGCACGTGATACTGTACGCCATCGTGCCATTGGCGCGTGGCCAGTTTCACAACGACGGGATTCCCTTCTGTCGCGACACCCGTGAAGGCCAGTTTGACTTCGATGATTTTGTGCTCGAGCAGCGACGCGATCGGACCTTCAGCGACTTTCTTGCCTTGGTTCAGGACGCAGACACGATCGCAAATTTCTTCGACGTCACCGAGGATGTGCGAACTGAAGAAAACCGTCTGACCGTTGTCGCGGAGTTTCAAAATCGCGTTGCGAACATCGCGACGGCCCATCGGATCGAGTCCAGACATCGGCTCATCGAGAATAACCAGCGGCGGCGAATGGAGCATCGCTTGGGCCAGACCGAGGCGTTGCCGCATGCCTTTTGAATAGTTGCGCATATTAATTGTGCGCGCGTGATTGAGTCCGAATTCGGTCAGCAGTTCGTCGGTGCGGCGCTTGCGCGAGGTACGGTCCATCCCGGAAAGCTTGCCATAAAAATCGAGCGTTTCGTCGGCCGAAAGGTACTCGTAGAAGTATGGATTTTCGGGCATAAAGCCGATGCTTTTGCGCGTGGCGCTGTTGCGCACATCGCCGCCGAATATCCAGGCGCTGCCCGTCGTCGAGAATTGCAGACCGGTCAGGATTTTAATGGTGGTGGTTTTGCCTGCGCCGTTCTGACCGAGGTAACCGTAGATGCTGCCCTTGGGAACTTCCAGATCGAGATTTTGCAGACCGACTTTTGTTGGCTGAAACAATCCGGGGCTGTACGTCATGCCGAGACCAGCAGTCCGGATCGCGCTGTCGGACGATGAGTTGGCCATAGTCCTCGAATTATCCTGTCTACTTTTCTGCCACCTAACGGATCGATTGCCGATGATCAATCAATGCGGTGATCGCAGTCTTGTCGTGCCATAAAAACGAGGCGAAATCGCGATGAAAATAATGTCATCGTCATCGTTTAGAATTCAACAACATATCGCTTGCGCGCACTTAATGCTCCGAAGACCGCACAAAGCAAAATGCATCCACCCGCTCCATACAGGAACATCGATGTGTCAGCATTACGGGAAAGACCGACTTTTTCCATGCGCTTTACATACTCAGGATTGTCGGTGGAGACCCACGTTTCGACCGGACCTGCATAGAGGAATAGGAGCACACACGCGCCGACCGCGAACAGCAGGGAAACGACGCCCATAATGAACTGGCTGCTCAACGTTTTTGAAACGTCCTTGAAATCTTCCTTGGGGAGATTGGGCATGTTGCGTCCGCAATTCGGATTGGGGCAGACGATTTCTTTGTCTTCCGCGTGGAGCTTGCGGTTCGCAACGGTTTCACACTCGCTGCATTTGATCATGACGTCGATGGCCATACGACTCCCCCTCCTTCGAAGACTTCAACAACTCACGTTTTTGATTGTGTAAATCATAATCAATTTTCGGATTCTTGACAAGCGCGTCTCCGTTGTCTGGCGCGGAATGATTTTTTTCGCTTGTTTTCTGGTCGCGACCGATGACACTTCGTTCGCATTTTTCACTGAATGAATTGTTCGAATTCGCGCGGCGCATGCGCGACATTTCATACCGCGACGTAAAGCAACATCAACCATTTCCTGGAGGCAGGGCATGAAAATATTGGTGATCGACATCGGCGGTACAAACGTCAAGATTTTGGCGACGGGACACGAAGAGGTTCGCAAGCTTCCTTCCGGTCCGGGCCTCACGCCGCAGATGATGGTGGATGGCGTCAAAGAATTGTCGAAAGATTGGGAGTATGAAAATATTTCGATCGGCTACCCCGGCCCGGTTGTAGGCGGCATGCCGTTGCTCGAACCGAAGAATCTACACTCCGGGTGGGTCGGCTTCGATTTCCAGATCGCGTTCGGCAAGCCGGTCAAGATCATCAACGACGCCGCGCTTCAGGCGCTCGGCAGCTATGAAGGCGGACGCATGTTGTTCCTCGGCCTCGGCACCGGTTTGGGTTCAGCCATGATTGTGGACAAGACGATCATCCCGTTGGAACTCGCGCATCTCCCTTATAAGAAGAAGCGAACGTTCGAAGACTACGTCGGCCTGCGCGGTCTCGATCGCATGGGCAAGGAAAAGTGGACCAAGGCCGTTACCGATGTCTGCAAACGGCTCAAAGCCGCGCTCGTTGCCGACTACGTCGTGTTGGGTGGCGGAAACGCAAAGAAGCTTGCCGCTCCGCCGGAAGGTTGCCGAATGGGTGACAACAAGAACGCGTTTACTGGCGGGTACCGCTTGTGGGAAGGTTACGCTTAAACGAAAACGGCGGTTCAAAGTTCAACGTTTTTGAGAGCGGCGGCATCCTTGCCGCCGTTTTTTATGGCTGCATTTTCGGTGGCTAAAATGAATCTCTTTGATTTGCACGGAAAAGTTGCGGTTGTTACCGGCGGCAGCAGCGGCATTGGGCTGGGTATTGCCAAAGGTTTGGGTACGGCCGGTGCGGTGATTGCGATTGCGTCACGCGATCAAGCGAAAGCGTCTGACGCGTTGAAGCAACTCCACGACGCTGGCATCGACGCGTATTCCGTACCGTGCGATGTGACGCGTGAAATTGAAGTCCGCTCAATGCTGACGACTGTTTTTGAGAAGCACGGTCGGATGGATATTGTCGTCAACAATGCCGGAACGAATATTCGCAAACGCGCGGAGGTGTTGACCTACGCGGAATGGCGTCAGGTCTTGGATACGAATCTCGACAGCGCCTTTCATTGCAGCTCGGCGTGTCATGCGTATTTGAAGCAAAGCGGTGGCGGAAAGATTATTAATATCGGATCGATGCTCTCGATCTTCGGTTCGCCATGGGCTCCGGCGTATGGCGCGTCGAAAGGTGCGATCGTGCAACTGACGAAGTCGCTCGCGACGGCATGGGCGCAGGATAACATTCAAGTCAATTGCCTTCTGCCGGGTTGGATCGATACGCCGCTGACTCAAAAGGCGCGCGCAGAATTGGAAGGACTGAACGAAAAAGTTCTGGCGCGAACGCCCGCGAAACGCTGGGGCAATCCCGACGACTTCGCCGGGATTGCCATTTTCCTCGCGTCGTCGGCGTCCAACTTCGTGACCGGTGCAGCGATTCCAGTCGATGGCGGTTTCTCGATCGCGATGATGTGAACGAAGCGCATTATCGGCGCGTGCTACGCTATCGTTGCCAAATCGTTGTTCATCGCCGCGACGATGTTCCAGACCGCGGCAGTTGCTTCGGTGCTGACCGGTTTACCGAGCGTCGCGATCATTCGGCCCTGCTGTGCGTTGCGCGCTCCGACGATGCATCCGGTGACTGCAGGATTCGCCAACAAAGCCCCGAGCGCCAGATTCGGGCAGGTCGTGCCATGATTTTCGGCAAGCGCTTTCAATTCGTCGATCGCCTGAATATGGCGGGCGAAGCGGGGGCCGGAATAGTCTTTGTGCGATGCGCGACTGTCGCCCGGAGCGAACGATTTGTCCTTCGTCCACGTGCCAAAAAGCATGCCGCGGAAGAGTGGCGAATACGCGAGCGTCCCCATTCCGTTCGACTGACTCCATGGAATCGCGTCCGAAAGCGTCGCCGGTCGGAATATGCTCAGAGGCGTTTGTAGCGTGTGCAACGGAACGCCGGTCGCTTTCCACGCTTCCAATTGGTCGACATTGAAATTGCAGACGCCGATGGCTCGAATCTTGCCAGATGTCAACAGTTCAGCGCACGCGCTCGCTTGTTCCTGAACAGGCTGTGTGACGGGCCAGTGCAGTTGGTACAGGTCGATGCAATCGATGTTCAGACGCTTTAAGCTTGCATCACATTCGGCGAGGACCTGCGCGCGGGTCGCAGTCGGGTTGCGGAAGTCGCTGTCGTCGCCGAGACCGTATTTCGTGAAGACCAGAGGACGGCGCGATGCGGGGATTTTCTTCAATGCGTCGCCGCACATTTTTTCGGACAGTCCGGAACCATAGATGGGCGCGGTGTCGAGCCAATTGACGCCGGCGTCCAGAGCGGCTTCAATGGCGGCGAGGCTGTCGGCGTCGTCCTGCGGTCCCCACAACCAACCACCAATCGCCCACGTTCCCAAGCCAACGGCGGTGATCTCAAATCCGGTCGATCCCAGTTTGCGGCGTTCCATGCGTTTTGAATTCCTGTGTGAATTTGATGCGCCTCCGAACCGCCCTTTTTAATGCAATTAGAGCGGTTTTCAAATGACTGAAGACAAATCTGCTTGCGGCGGTCTGCGCGGTACTTCGTCAGACTCGCTTAACGTAGTCTCCAAATACGTTTCGCTCGTCTTCCTCGTCCCACTTGTTGCCCGGCGCGGCGCATCTTAGTCTCCATCCATTTGAAAAACGCTCTAGTGTAAAAAAGAAACGATGGAAACTGTACCGATGATCGACATTGTTTATCAACTGGCGGAACGCAAAGGGCGTGTTATAGTTTACTAATTCCAGCTGATGATTTTCGTCCAACCCTGTATTTAAAGGGCGTTTCGTTTGGCTCAGATTCCTCCTAAGAAAAAGTCCACAGGTGCACTTACCCCCAAGGGTGGTGCTTCCAAGGAAATTCAACCCGGCTCGTCGCCCTCTGCCGGCTCGCGCCGCCCCACGCCAACGATTGGAAGCGCCGTCCGGCAACAAGCCACTGATCCGGACGCCGCGCACAAGACTCCAGCGCCAACGCGTACTGAAAGTTTGAGCAAAACGCCTGCCGCCCGGCCGCGCTCTGGTCCAAGCGGCGGAACAGCACAGCAGTCTCCCGTCACTAACCGCCTGCCGTCCAAGCGAACAACAGGCATGGTGCCCGCAGCACAAGCAGAAAATGCCGCAACGAGTGCCGGCCGTCTTCGCGGATTACCGCTGGCGCTGAAATTCAGCATTCCGATTTCGTTGCTGGTCATTCTGTCGATCAGCGTTTTCGGTTACGTTTCCATTCAAACGACGGAATCACGACTGAACGACGAGATCGTCAATTCCGGTTACGGTCAACTGCAAGCACTGCAAAATTTCGCGAAGGTCGTCATGACCGATTTTCGCAGCAGCAAGGAAGCTGATTTCACCAAGAAGATTGGTGCGCACCGCGAGTTCGTCAAAAAGATTCTCGATCACAATCCGCGCATTTATGACATCGTGATTTACGCGACACAGGATAAAGCCGTCGAAGTGCCGAATGGACTGGTGCTGCAAGGCCGCGACGGAACGAAATTTTCCAAGCCGCCGCGCGACCATATCAAAATTAATTTGCCTGACGCCGATCCGGAAGTCCTTGTGTATCGCGGATCGTATGTCGTCAACCGCGCGGGAGGCGAACACGCTGAACCGAGTCTCTATTTCCGCATTCCAATCCGCGAAGGACCGCAGGATAACGATCCGGTGAAAATGTTTTCATCGCTGAATCTGATCATGTCCGCGAAGGAAATCGACGAGGAAGTCAGCGCGTTGAAACGGAAATTGTTATTGCTGGGATTGCTGCTGATTGCCGCATCGATCGGCGTCGCCGTGATGATGGCGCGTTACACGGTGAAGCCGATTAAGATGCTGGTCGACGATATGCACGCTGTCGCGAACGGCGATCTGGAACACCAAAGTCCTGTCGCTGAAACGAGCACCGACGAAGTTGGATTGCTGGCAACAGCTTTCAACCAGATGACCATGAGCTTGAAAACTGGCCGTGAAAGCGAACGCGAAAATCAACGCATCACCGGCGAGTTGAATACAGCGAAATCGATCCACATCAAACTAATGCCCGAGAAACTGCCGCAGATTCCCGGAATCGATATTTTCACCGCGTACCAATCGGCTAAAGAAGTGGGCGGCGATTACTACGATTTCATTCCCGTCGGGGACGCAGAACATCTGGCGCTGTGTGTCGCGGACGTGTCCGGAAAAGGTATTCCCGGCAGCATGGTGATGGGGACGACGCGCACGATCCTCCGTATGATGGCGGTCGGTAATCTGTCGCCGGCCGATGTGCTCGCGAAGACGAATTACCACGTGGCCCGCGACATCAAGCGCGGCATGTTTGTGACGTGTGTGTACTGCATTTTGAATGTACGGACGCGCGAGCTGACCGTTGCTTCGGCCGGGCACAACCCGATGCTGATCTATCGCGCTGCCACGGGCCAAATCGAAAAAGTTCGCCCGAACGGCATCGCGCTCGGATTCGACAAGGGTCCCGTGTTCAACAAGACGATCCGCGAAGAACGCATTCAATTGGAGGTCGGCGATCGTGTCGTTTTGTACACTGACGGCATCGTTGAAGCGATGAATGCGGAACGCGTCGAATGGTCCGATGAAGCGCTTGATGCGTTCACGCTGAAGAACGCCACGCAATCGTCGAAGGATTTTGTCCGTCAATTAATCGGCGAATTGGATGCGCACAAAGGCGAGGCGGAGCAGCATGACGACATCACCGTCACGACGTTCCGCGTCATGAGTTAGCTGTTGTGGTGCAGGCGTCCCGCCTGCAAATTCTCCGATGCAGGCGGGACG
>JANXLS010001021.1 GCA_025355035.1 Planctomycetota bacterium
CGGATCATGAAATACGATGCGCTCGTGTTGGGGCCAGAAGAGGTGAAGGTTTTAAAATCAGTTTCGGAAGCTCCGGCACAAGTAATTGGAAAAGACCAAAAGTCCATTCGATACGATCCTTCTGAAATTGAAATTTACGGATGGAGTGAACCAGGAACAAATTTGTTTGGTTGGATCGCCCAAACGCCCTCATCCTCAAGCCAAGTGCCTTTTCCCGGGTTTGACGTTCCGATTCAATGCTACATATCGCGACTGGGCGAGGCAGCCGGAGAAACTATTTTAGGCGCGTGGTGGGCCGATATCGTCTTCAACGCCGGACGCAAGAATACGCAGCGTACAGAATGGCATGTTGGACAACGCCAGTTCGTCAACTTCGATTATCAAGCGCGCAATCTCGTCGTCGTCGAAGTCTTCAAAGCAAAACCTGAAGCAGGACTGCGCTACGAATTCCGAACGCGTCTGGAACCGCTCGGCAAAGATATTCCCGACGATCCGGAAATTTCTAAACTGCTCGCACCGCATCTTGAAGCGCTAAAGAAGAAGGGCAAGAAGCGGGTTGAGATTGAGTATTGGATCATGCCGGATTGTCCCTATTGCAAAACGTCGCGCCCGGACGTTCAGGCGATCGCGAAGGAATTGGGCGATCGCGTCAACGTCGTCCCGCACTGGCTGGTGGAGAAGCGTGGAAATAAATTGACTTCATTGCATGGCGTAGAGGAGCTGAACGAAGCGCGCGTTCAGGCGCTGATCGAAAAATATTACCCGGAAAAAATCTGGGATTGGTTCGCGTGGCGCGCAGACCACAGCGATGCGTGGACGGTCGGAGCGGAAAAACTCGGGTTGCTCACGGCGCGCATTGAGCGCGCTTTGGAAGCGAATGAAGCCGACGCTTTGCTGACGGCGGATGCCGATCTTTCGGACCGGCGACGCGTCCACGCAACGCCATCGCTGGTGATCGGGAATCGACTTTACGAAGGCGAAATCGAAAGACTGCATGTGCTCGGAGCGCTGTGCGGATCGCTCGACGAACCGCGCCCAGGGAGTTGCAAGGACGCCCCCGCGTGCTTCTTCGACGCGCAATGCCGCAAGCGTGGATTCGTCGTGAAATGCATCAATGCCGGAAAGCCCGAAGCGCGCTGCGATGCGTCGAAACCGGCGGTCAAAATTTCAGCGACCGTGTTGTGCGATCCCGATGCGCTAGCCAGCAACCAGGACAAGATTCTCGAAGCGCTGCTCGGCGATTTGCCGGGGCTGGAGTACGCGTTGCTGGATGCCAACTCGCCCGATGGAAAGCGGCTTGCTGAACGCGCGCATGTATCGCGATTACCGGCCTTTTTGCTCGATTCCATCGCGGCAACCGAGGACGGTTATGCTGGCAGTGTCGGGCGTGTGGCGAAAGAAATTTCAATACGCGACGACTCGGGCGTGGAGAAGAAAACGCTGCTGCTTCGCGAAGACCAGTATGGCGTAGGCGCGAATCGTATTTTGGCGCGTCCGCGCATTAAGGGCCGCGCGGATCTATTTGTTTCGCGCTTCAGCAAAAACGGGCAGGAAGCGTTGGAGACCGCGCTGGATTACAAGGCATCACGCGAGGCAAAGTCACTGACGCTCGAACTTCACGACATTGTTTATCTCAAGCAGACAGACGGTGCGACAGCTCAGTTGGCCGCAAAAAATGGCGTCGCAGAAGTCGAAGAGACAGCGCGCGCAACGGCGGTGGGGATGACTGCGCCTGACAAACTCAACGCGTATTTTCTCGAGCGCGGCAAGAATCGCGGAAGTTCATACTGGGATCTCGCGCTCAAAAAAATCGGCGTCGATCCGAAAGCGATCCGCGAGCTGGCGGAAGGCCCATCGCCGGACGTTCTGAAGAAACTGACCGATGAAGCAGCGCTGCTGAAAAGTCTCGATGCAGGCGGAGAAATAGTCTTGCTCGCGGAAAACTGCGAACTGATCCCGGTCGTTTCGCGCAACGATTTGCGTCAGATTTTGGAACGTATTGCCAATCGAAAGTAGAGCCGAATTGCATTCAACGCTGTACAACTCTATGGTTTCGCGATCTCGTCACGCAGTTGCATGAACGCATCCGTGTTCATTCGAAATGTCTCCTCAATCTGCATCGATGCAAACGCGCTGAGTTTATCACCGGGTTTTATTTTCTGAATCGCGCCAGCATGTGACGTATCGGCAGCAACAACTTTCGCCCACGCCGCGCGCGCTTCCCCCTTATGATATTCGGCGGCGGTGGTGTCCACCTTTGCGAGTTCCCAATTGGCTTGAGCCAGACGCAACCACGCGGCGGGATCATTGGGAAGAAACGCTGCGGCTTCGCGGCTCGCGCGGCGGGCGAAGCGCAGTTTTCGCAGCGCAACCTCCGTGCGTTCCGAGCGCAATTTGGGATAAGAAGAACAGCCAATCAGCGAGTCGGACAGTCCGATTTTGAACGCATCAATTTTCGGATTCGTCGAGCACAAATCGCGATATTCATTGTA
>JANXLS010001040.1 GCA_025355035.1 Planctomycetota bacterium
GGATCGACGATGTTCTCCAAAAGATAGTTGATGTCCTTGCGATTGGAGCCGGTCAATTCCGGTCCGACGTGGTTGCCTTTGGCGAAGATCGAATGGCAGGGCATGCAGGTTTTTTCGAAGACTTTGGAGCCCATCTTGGCGTCGCCGGTTCCGTCTTTGAGGACGATGCGATATTTTTCGATCTGGGCTTTGATTTCGTCGGGCGCTCGGTCGCGGACGCGGCCCCAGGCCGTTTCGATTTTCTTGTTGAGGGTTTCGTCGTTGAGCTGGCGCATGCGGCGGACGGCGGCGGCTCCGACTTCAGCGCGCGCGATCGTGTTGGCGGTGCAGGCGTCGAGCAGCGCGGTGGCGTAATCGGCGCGCGAGCAGAGCACGTCCAGCGTTTCGACGCGGGCGGCGACATCGAAGTTTTTCCAGCGTTCGATGAGGCCTTTGGCGTTGTCGATGGAGCTGAATGCACCGAGGCCGCGAATGGCTTCGCGGCGCAGGTCTTCAGGGGCTTTTTCGTCGAGAATGGCGAAGCACAATTTTTCAGCGCCGGGGGCTTTGGAGCTGGCGAGCAGCTTCAGAGCTTCGATGCGATCGGCGAGCGAGCGCTTGGGATCGGCGGCGTTTTTCATGGCGTCGGCGAGGCTGGCGGCGTCGCCGAATTGGGCGGCCAAGAGCTTGAGTTTGCGCAGCTCGGTTTCGTCGTTTCGGGCTTGCGCGGCGGCGTAAATTTTTTCCCAATTGGGTGGCGGCGTCACTTTGCCGCGGCCTTTGAGGCCGAGTTGGATACCGTCGAGAACCGCCGAACGGCGCGCGGGTTCTTTGGATTCGTCGAAGAGTTGAATCGCCAGCGTGAGATTTTCAGGCTTCTGCGTCGCCAACAATTTATGTGCGAAACGGGGGGCGATGTACTCTGTGATCAATTTCGGCGCTAACATCAAATTCAACGATTTCACAGCCTCAGCTTCATTGCCGCTCTGAGATTTTTCGAAAACGATCCAATCGAGCAATGGAATGTTTGGGTCTGTGAGATCTTCATCGTGCTCCAGCAATGCGTTAATAATAACGAGCTGCGGCCAATGCATCGACGATGAGGCAAGCTGTGAACGAACTTCAGGGGATGGATCTTTTGAAGCCATTTTTAAAATAGTATTAACGAGCGCTGCTGAGTGGATTGGGTTGTCAATAAATCGCACCGACCACGCCCGCACCCAAGGATGTTCTGACTTTAACGGCTCCAAAGCAAATTCGTTGTCAAATCCCCCCACGCAGTACAGCGCCCACAGCCCGCGCAGACAGATCTCTTGCGTCTCGCCGTGCAGCGCGATTTCTTTGAGCGCCGGGATGGCTTCGGCGGGTTTGCGTTCGGCCAGGATGCGGCGGGACATGCGGACTTTCCAGTCGTTGCGGTCTTTTTGCATCGCGACCAGTTCGGCGGTGGAGAGCTTGGAAAAGTCGAACGCGCCGGGCCATTTCGTGCCTTTGTATTCCACCTTATAGAGGCGGCCGTTGCTGCGGTCCCAGATTTCGGGCGTGTTGCTGTGGCAGTGCTGTTTGTCATACCAATCGGAGATGAAGACGCTGCCGTCGGGGCCCATGCGTTCGCCGCTGGGTACGAACCAGCGGTCGTTGGAGAGCAGGAAATCGGGCCCGTGTTTGCCGATGTAACTGGATTTATTGCGGACCAGCAAATCGCGGTTGATGCGGTTGCCGTGGATGTTGCCCATCAAGATCGTGTTGCGGTATTCGGGCGGGAAGGAATCGCCGAGGTAGATGCAGGCGCCGTCGTGCGCGTGGCCGCCGCCGAGCGCGTCGCTGTTGCGCCGGTCGAGGTCGTTCCATTGATTGCCTTGGAAATGGCGGTGGTCGGCGATGGTGTCGATCGCTCCGTAAGCGTAGGGGTTGGCGTTCTGGCCGCCTTGGCGAATGTACAGGCCGCCGGGGACCATGTGGAAGAGATGCGGGATGACGCAGGCGGTGATGAAGGCGCTGCCGTAGTCGTCGAAATCAAGGCCCCATTGGTTGCTGCCGCCTTCGGCAAAGATCTCGAATTTCTTCGTGATGGGGTGATAGCGCCAAACGCAGGCGGTGAACTTGATGTCCTGGACTTTCGATGGAACGAAGACACCGTGGTTGCCGTAGAGCCAACCGTCGGGACCCCATATAAAGGAGTTGAGCAGTTCGTGCGTGTCATTGCGGCCGAAGCCGGTCAGCAGGACTTGCGGTTCGCCGGCGACGTCGCCGTCTTTGCGCGGAATAAAAAGGAGGTCCGGAGCTTGGCCGACGAAGACGCCGCCATAGCCGAGTTCCATTCCCGTGGCGAGGTTGAGGCCTTCGTAAAAGACGCTGATTTTATCCGCCTTGCCTGAGCCGGTCGTGTCTTCCAGAATGAGAATGCGATCCTTGCCCTTTTGTCCGACGGGCGATCCGCGCGGATAATCGTAACTTTCCAGCAGCCACAGCCGTCCGCGTTCGTCGAAACAGAAAGCAACGGGTTGATGAATCTCGGGCTCGGACGCGACGAGTTTCACCGTAAATCCGTCCGGCACCGTCATCGCTTTGACGGCATCCGTCGGCGACAACCCATTTGCGCGCGGATCGGGCGGGAGCGGCGGCTGAGCTGCCACGGGTGCGGCGATATCCTTGGGCTTTTCGCCGCTCTGCTTGAAATCATCGAAATTCAGATGCCCCCACGGCCCCGAATCGTTGTCAACGAGTTGGATGCGAATCTGCTTTCCAAGATACTTTGTTGCATCGAACGAGACGCGCTTCAAATGTTCATTGTTCGCACCTGTCGCGCGGAAAATTTCAGTGCCGTCAGCGAGTTGAATCGATACATACTCCTTCTGCAGCATGTTTCCGCCACCGATCAGAAAGGAGATCCACGGTTTTTCGAGC
>JANXLS010001043.1 GCA_025355035.1 Planctomycetota bacterium
GTCGCCGGGATCGTCGGCATGTTGGGAATGACCCTTCCGGCCATGGATCGCGCGTGGTCGCGGGCTTTGTTCGGAGTCGATAAATCGGGCATGTAAAATCCTCGTTCAAAAATAGTCCTGCTTCGTTTTTTAGAGCACTTCATTCGCTAGACTGTCGATTCGCGTAATAGGAAAATGATCCTCTTCCTTCTTTTGCTCCGGACTCAAAATCAATTCCTCCAGCCGCCGTTTAACAGCAATAAAGTGTGGATCAAGCAACTGGCTGAGCGTACGCGGTCGAGCCAGCGGGACGTCGATAATCTCCTGAATACGCCCCGGATGCGCGTCAAGAACCAGGATCCGATCCGCCAGATAAATCGCTTCATCAAGATCGTGCGTGATGAACAAAATCGTGACGTCAACGTTCTGCCAAATCTGCTGCAAATACGATTGCATCGTCGCGCGCGTCTGCGCATCCAACGCTCCGAACGGTTCGTCCATCAACAGCATCCGCGGCTTGTTGGCCAGCGCCCGGGCGATCGCGACGCGCTGCTTCATCCCGCCCGAAAGTTGGCTGGGATAGTGGTCGGCAAATCCGGATAGCCCCACCATCTTGATCCAATTCAACGCCTCGCGCTCAGCGGTCGTGTGCAACATCCCGCCCTGCAGCAACCCAAACATGATGTTGCGTTTGACCGAAAGCCACGGGAAAAGCGTGTACGCCTGAAAGACCATTCCGCGATCTTTGCCCGGGCCGGAAACAACCTGTTGATCGATCAACACCTCCCCAGACGATGGACTCTCCAATCCCGCCAACATGCGGATCAACGTTGATTTTCCGCAGCCGGACCGACCGATCACGCAGATGAATTCACGCCGTCGCACCGAGAAATTTAATCCGCGCAACGCTTCGATCGGGCCGTTGCGCGAATCGAAAACCTTGCTCAAATTCTGTACTTCCAAAACAGGCGGACGTTGATTGATGCGCTCAAATCGCGCCGCGATCTCCGGCGACTTTTCGCGGTAATCAGGCAGCTCAATTGCGCCCATGCGTCAACTCCGTTCCGCAAGCCGCTACAGTCGGCGCAACGCTGGCCGGAGACGCCTGAACGGAGTCAACCGCCGGGCCGCTTGCCGTCGCCGCGCGCAATTCCTCGTTGTGCCGGGAACTTCGGAAAAAGACGCCCGCGATTTTCGCCAACACGCGCCGCGCTCCGTGATTCGTGTTCGTTTGCCACGGGAAGAGTAACGTCCCGACAAACGCGAGGATCTGATCGCAGATGAAGCCGACCATTCCAATCATAATGATCCCGGCGAAAACATTGTCGTAGTGCCGATACTTGCCCTGCTGATTGATAAAGTAGCTCACGCCGCTCATGGCTCCAATCAATTCGGCGATCGTCAAAAACGTCCACGCCGAGCCGATCATGATTCGAATATCGCGATACAGTCCCGAAGCGATTCCCGGCAGGACAACATCGAGCATCAACCCAACACGCGATGTTCCCAACGTCTGCGCGGCTTCC
>JANXLS010001112.1 GCA_025355035.1 Planctomycetota bacterium
ATCAGGACATTCAGGAAAAGTACGAGGGATCGGTTCAATGGATGCTCGCCGCTATGATAATCGCAATTCCCAACATCACCGAACCCATTAGAATCGCAAGTGCAGTGTTCTGGTCTTCTTCGATTTCCTTGTGCATCGGGAAAAGCTTGCCGAAGACCCAATACGTTAGCGCAAAGAGCACGATGCCAAGCAGTGTGTACAGAACCGTTTTGAAACCGTTTTCAGCGAAATCCGAAAGCGCTTTTGTGTATTTGTCCATCGACTACTTTCCTCCTCTGAAGCCGGAATGCCAAAAGTGAAATGAGCGGTACCCGCCAGGCGAAGTGCGGGCGTCTGCGGGAAGTTTTTCGCGCGGAGCAGGATTAAAGCCCCAGCCAAAGAGCGAGGCTGATGTGAACAGTGCCAGCATCCCGGCGTTCGATAGCAGATAGGCCATTTTCATGACTGCAAGCCTCCCAACCGGACACGATTCTGTATTGGTTTAATTTCTGTGTTACTGTTCTTTAACACAAAGGCGCAAAGACGCAAAGAAAAGGAATAATACGGATCACAGGCAAAGATGTTTCGCACAAACGTCGTTTATTTCTCGTCGCAATGTCGCGGAGTTTAAAAAGGAGATTAGTCCCCACCTTGATCACTGTTTGCGCAACACGAACGTACCGTCTTCCCAACCGCCCTCGACGCGTATAGCGTTCATGAACGACTCTCGGAATTTAATGATTTTGCGATTTTCGCCCAAATCTTTTCCGGCGTTAAAACCCGTGTTGAAATGGACCGTGTTCGAAATCAGAACCGATGTCGTCGAATCGAATTCGATCGATGGATTGGTTCCATTGAACAGACCCACGAACGTCACGTTGACGCTCCCGCCCCCGAGAGTCGAGGCCTTGATCGCGCACGTGGCATTCGATAGCGACGATTGAACGAGGATCGTTTCAGCACCGCTCATGCTTCCTGTGCCGCTGAGGATTTGCGTCTTGCCACGCAACGCAGCGATCAAGCTTGAGGGAAAGGAGAGCGAAATCGAAAAGCTTTCGCCGAACACAGCGCCCGGGCACAACATGCTCTTGTGGTTGCCAGTGAATGTGCCGACCCAATTTTCCGCGCGCGAAATGTTTCCGGGCGTCGTCGCACCCGTCACGCCGGCGGGTTGTGCAATGGTGAACGTTCCCGTCGCGCCCGCACCGGTGAACGTTCCGTTCAAAATGATCGGATAAACGGCGCTTATCGTGGGCGTACCCGTGAAGGTGATGGTGCCCGTGTGTGTTCCGCCCTGCGCGCAACCCACCGGGACGATGAGTCGCTGTGTTGTGAATGAAAGATTGCCGGAATCGTCGAGCGTCCCGGCGATCGTGCCGGTGTTTGTGTCTGTTCCGGAGACGATGCCGCCTTTGACCGTTAGTTTAGCTGAAATGGTTGAGCAACCGTCTGCTGTTATATTGGCTTGATAAATGCCATCGTATTTCCCAGTCGATCCCGTTCCGAAGAACAGAAACGTCTTCTTCACGCCGCCGACGAGTGCAGTCGTCAGAAGCAACGTCAATTTGTCGCGAACCGGATCGTAGTGTGCGGCGGCCCAGCGCGGCGGGTTGCT
>JANXLS010001114.1 GCA_025355035.1 Planctomycetota bacterium
GCATGGCTCTCGTTGTAGAATGCCAAATCACAAATAACAAATGCCAAATGACAAATGGCCGTTCCCGCGTAAACTACGCGTGCAACTGAAAAACAAACCCGGAGCACGCTCGCGAAAATGGCCCCACAGTACATCTACATCATGGAAGACCTGCACAAATTCCATGACAAAAAAGAGATCCTTAAAGGCATCTGGCTGAGCTTCTATCCCGGCGCAAAAATCGGCGTCCTCGGCGGCAACGGAGCCGGCAAGTCCACGCTCCTGCGCATTATGGCTGGCGTCGATAAAGATTACGACGGCCTCGCCCGCCCGTACTCGAAAGCGACCATCGGTTTCGTTCAACAGGAGCCGCAACTCGACAACACGAAAACAGTCCTCGGCAACCTTGAAGAAGCCGTCGCCGAAACCAAGAAGATTCTGGATCGCTACAACGAAATCAACGACAAGCTTGCGCACGAAATGTCCGAAGACGATATGAACGCGCTGCTCGAAGAACTCACCAGCGTTCAAGAAAAGATCGATGCATGCGACGGTTTTAATCTCGACCGCCAACTGGAAATCGCGATGGACGCCCTGCGCCTCCCGCCGCCCGACGCCGACGTGTCAAAACTCTCCGGCGGTGAAAAACGCCGCGTCGCCCTCTGCCGCACCCTGATGCTCAAGCCCGACCTGCTCCTCCTCGACGAACCGACCAATCATTTGGACGCCGAATCCGTCGCCTGGCTTGAGCGCCATTTGAAGGACTACAAGGGCGCCGTGATCGCCGTCACCCACGATCGCTATTTCCTCGATAACGTCGCCGGATGGATCCTCGAACTCGACCGCGGGAAGGGCATCCCGTATGAAGGAAATTATTCGAGCTGGCTTGAACAAAAACGCAAGCGACTTGAGATCGAAGAGAATCAGGAATCGTCCCGCCAAAAAGCGCTCGCCCGCGAATTGGAATGGGTGCGACTTTCTCCTCGCGGACGCATCGCGAAAAATAAAGCCCGCATCGCGCGCTACGAAAAGCTCGCCGCCGAGGAAGCGAATGTCCGCGAAGATTCAGTCGAACTGACCATCCCGAAGGGCCCCCATCTGGGTGAAAAAGTCGTCGTGATGAAAGATGTCTCGAAGGGTTTCGGCGACAAGTTGTTGATGGAAAATGTCAACATCTCGCTTCCGCCCGGTGGCATTGTTGGAGTCATCGGACCCAACGGCGCGGGAAAAACGACGCTCTTCAAGATGATCCTCGGACTCGAAAAACCCGACAAAGGCACCGTCGAAATCGGTAGCACCGTCGATATTTCGTACATCGATCAGAACCGCGACACGCTCGATCCTGAGAAGACCGTTTACGAAGAAATCTCGGGCGGGAACGACTGGGTTTACTTTGGCAAAACGGAGCGCATCGCTGCACGCTCGTACCTCGCGCGTTTCAATTTCAAAGGCACCGATCAGCAGAAAAAAGTCGGAATCCTCAGCGGCGGAGAACGCAACCGCGTGCAGCTCGCGAAGCTGATCAAGCGCGGCGGAAATTTATTGCTTCTCGACGAACCGACGAATGACTTGGACGTAGACACATTGCGGGCGCTCGAAGAAGGTCTCGACAATTTCGCTGGCTGCGCAGTCATCATCAGCCACGATCGCTGGTTTCTGGATCGCACCGCCACGCATATACTCGCGTTCGAAGGCGACAGCGTGGTCCGTTTCTTTGAGGGCAACTTCCAAGCCTACGAAGCCAAACGCCACGAAGAACTCGGCACCGACGCCGACACCCCGCACCGAGTGGTGTACAAGAAGTTGGTGCTTTAACGGCGGTTCAAAGGTCCAGGTTCAAAGTTGATTTGAATTGCATTCCAACTTTGAACTTTAAACTTTGAACTGACGTCCCGGGATTTATGCGAATTCGAATGTTTTTATCGCTCCTGTGTTCCGCCGTTCTCGCGGCGCACGTTCCCGCCGCGGCCGAAGAGTCCCCGCACCCCGACGACCACGCCCTGCTCACCAAACTCCAAGCCGACGATTTCGACGAACGCCAATCCGCTCTCGCCCAACTTATCCATCGGGGCGACGCCATTAAAGCCTTGATCGCCTCCGAACTCGCCCGCACCGATCTCGACGCCGACTACAAAACAAACCTGAAAGCCATTGCCATCGGCTTGAGAGAATCTGACGCACTCAAGCCGTTCGATAATCCCAAACGCATGGATTTTGAACTCAAAAA